>JACZJL010000155.1 GCA_014860585.1 Bacteroidales bacterium
TTGAACGGCCTTTTTTATTCTATAGAAAGGTCAATGAAAAAAGTGTTTGATAAAGATGATGCATTGAAACAGGAAAACCTCATTCAGGCTATATCCTTGCGACCTGCAAAGCTTGTGTAAAAATATGTGACTGACCTATGGAGAAAGAACTACTCTGGGAATGAAATTGTGGACTGATGGGAAAACCAACTTGCGGGGTGTGTTGCGCGGATGAGATCAATTAAGATTGGAAATAATGAGAGCTCCTGGAATATTAACACAGACTACAAGGCTTCCCGAAAAAAAGAATGAGGATTTCTGTAGAATTCTCCTCACCGAGATCGTATCAGCAAGAAAACACCCTGAATTTGATTTTCAACGATTTAATTACACCACCCTTCCCACAGCTGCGAAGGACTCTCCAAAGGAGTTCTTTGAACCTTTGGAGGATCCCTTCGGGAAAAAGGAGTAAATCGTTGAAAATCATTGCTCCCGGAATTTATCCTGACACAGTCGGGAGGGTTGGGATCAACATAGGAGTTTCCTTGTTGACACGAATTCAATCACTTTTGATTTTAGTTGCTTAATAAAAGAAAAGGGAACCCTTCAAATGAGGTTCCCTTTTCAAGTATGGCCTGATCTTAATACTATCTGACGATGAGTTTCTCAATAAATTTTGAACTTTCAGTTTCTACCTCGATGAAATAGAACCCTTTATTAAAGTCAGACGTGTTGATTTTCAGAGTATAATCATTAATCTGGCTGTTAAAGATTAACTGTCCCATATTGTTGATGATTTTTACATTCCTGAGCATCGAGCTGGTTGAAATGTTCACTTCATCCGTTGCAGGATTAGGATAAATGGTGACATCATCCATTGAATACAGTTGAATACCGCTGATCAAATCAGTAACTTCCGGGCTGTCGCCTGAATACATATAGAAGTTAATGGCCCTGGTTTGACCGTCAAGTATAACCACATTGTTAACAGTAATGGATTGATATCCAGGGGCGCTGCAAACGATGGTGTAGGTTCCGCCTGGCAGGTTGAGTGTATAATGACTTCCGAAAGGTGTGTTATAGGTTACGGCTCCGTAATCTGTGTTAAGAGCTGAAACCCATGCATTCGGAATTACAAGGTTTGTAACCGCATCCCTGACAAAACCCTGGAGTTTACCTGTAAGTGAACCAATATTTACCTGCATCGGATTAGCAAGTCCGGATTCGCCTTGCTGGTAAACAGCAGTAACAGAATACCAGTAACTTCCAACGGGTACATTGGTGTTGGTGTAAGTTAATACGGTAATCATGTTTGCTATCTTCTGTCCATCACGATACACATTATATCCCAATACATCTTCAGATGTTCCGGCGGGCGCCTGCCAGGTAATCGTAACATTGTTTCCGGTTACATTACACGAAACGTTTTGAGGTGGTTCAAGGTTAACCGGGTTGCCAAAATTAGCTGTATAATCCTCAGTTTCACCATAAGAAAAGTTAGCACAAGGATCGGAAGATGAATTTTGCCAGTTGGCACGGATTCTAATTCGCTTATCACCATAGTAATTCCCGGCGGGGACAGTAAATGTTGTTGTGTAAACCACATTTGCCTGAGCCATCACATAGTTGGTAATTAATCTTTCAGTGGCTTCAAATTCTTTGTTATCATTCAGGTCAATCCATAAACAAGCCTGCTGATTGCTGTAACCGGTTTTCCATTGTACGGTATACGTTTGTCCACCTGCCAGATTAGCAACCATACTGGTGAAATTACCATATCCGCTGGCACTGCAGCCGCTGTTCATATTGTTAATCTGTTCAAGAGCAAAGCCCGTGAAGCCGTCAGCAAAGGAGCAGTTGGCTGTTGGGTAGCAATAATCGGGGAACAAAAGCGAGATCACATCCTGCTGCGTAACACCCAGGTCAGCATTCATTGAAAGGTCAAGGTTGGCAGTGTAACCAGCCGGTACGTTGCCACTAGCCGAAACAGTGAAAGTGCAGTTAGCCGTTGTTCCCGCATTCAGGTTACCCATGTTTTGAGGCTGGCTGGTCAACACTGAAACATAAGGATCGGTGGATGTAAGTGAGCCAATCACATTGTAAGCTGCTGCAGAACCTGTATTTTCGACGGTGATAACCAAAGGAGCTGTTTCGCCTGGATCCAATATTCCATTGCCACCGTCGTTCACGACATATTCTTTGAATTTCAGGTGTGGTGCATGTCCGGTGATGGAGATATAGCTAATCCAGGTATCTGTTCCGTTTGTTGACGTTAGAGTAAATGAAACACTGTGATTGTCCGGGATATTGGCTGAAACGGTGAGGGCGAATGCATTATTAACAGTAACGGTTGCGTTGGGAGCAACGGTTCCGACGAAAGCGTAATTATCAGTAATTGTAACATATTCATCGGCGCTGGTCATTGTTGTTGAAACATTGGTTGCCTGAGCTACACCTACATTTTTCAATGTCATGTCCAGTGTAATACTTTCGCCATAGTCCATTAAACCATTATTATTTCCTGAAGGATCGTGGATAACGTAAGAATCACCAACTACATAAGGTCCGGTTGGCGGAATAATGTCAACATTAGCTTCGTAGCGATAGTAATTCTGTTTGGTAACGGTAACAACCATGGTGTTTGGGGGAAGTTGTGGTTCGATAACGATGTTGTTGGCGCCACCTGCACTTTGTGCAACACCAATGATTTCGCCATTAACTGTAAGCGCGATGTAAGCATCAACAGGAGCAATTACTGTAAAGGACGAGTTTCCGCTGTAAAGAATCGGGTTGTGCGTAACGGCCATGTTCTGTGGAACTTCAGTATAAACCTGCATAAAGGCGCCGCCATGCTGATGGAAAAGGTTGTAAGTAACCTCTTTGTTGTTGGTATTATAGGGCCACTGAGATTGCTGGAGGAAATATTTACCGGCAGCCTGACCAAAAGCCGGAAGGAAATCACGTTCCTGAACAGGTGATCCGTAATCAGGCATGAATTGGGGATACATATTGTCAAACATACCCCAAACAAAAGCGTCATTCACAAAAGAATAGGAAACCTCAGAAGCTGCAATAAGTCCCAAAGCACCTGCATTTAAACCATTGTAGGTATAACGGTGGAATTTTTCGGTGAAACACTCGCCAGACATATTGTACTTACCTGTAAGGCAATTAATCGAAAATACGTAAACCAGTTCGTTATTCTGGTTATTAGTGAGGCTGTTGATATGGCTGCTTTGGAAATCAGGCTCACCCCATCCTTGTTCAAAACCGTGATCACGATGCTGCAGAGCAAACGAGCCGGCATTAATTGAATTTACAACCTGCTGAGCCGTACCACCTGACCATCCACCCAATTCGGCAGGAGATGAAGGGATATAGCCTCTTCCGTTTGGTCCAAAATAGCTGACTACCGTGGCAGTATTGGTGGCTGTCGACCATACAGTTCCGGGTGTACCGCTGTAAATTGCATTAATCCTCACCGGTTGCTTACCCTGAAGGCGCCAGAAGCCCCCGACAACTTCAGAGCAGATCTGGAACCAGCGTTCAGTTTGCCAGCCCAATGCAGTAATAGGAGAGTTGTAGAAGGCTGGGTCTGTTGGGGGATTGTCTTCATAATTCAACATTTTGGAAACCATGGTTTGCAGGTGAGTAGCATTTTGTGCTGTCATCCTGGCAAAGATCATATCAGGCATGGAATTACCGTCAACATCAGAGAAAATGTTATCGGAGGCGCAGTAGCCATCCCAAATTGGTGAAATGATGCTATTGTTGGCGTCAGTTCCATAATCTGCCATCAGTAATACTGCTACAGGAGGAATGTCCCAGTTGTTGTAGGCATTATTAAAATAACTTTCAAGAATAGCTACGGTGCTTCCGCCAATTTCACTCAACGTTTTGATTCCGGTGAGGATGCCCTGTTTTGTGCGCCATTCTTTAATTTGCTCAGCATAAGGCATCCAGATGGGATTGTTAGGAACAACGATCAAATACTCAAAACCAGTGGCATCTGAATTGTTTTGATGTTGTACGCGTGCACTGTAGTCAATTACAGGCAATGAGTTGTAATTGAAAATCGCATCTTCCAGAATTGGGTCGAACCAGCGGCTGCGCAGGCGATCTTCGCCAAACTGACCATTCCCGCCTTCGAATACCACTTCGATGTCAACATCGCGGTAAATGACAAGTTCTTTGGTTACAGGATTGTATTGAAAAGGAGTAACACCAAGGGTTACCACATCCACACCCCTGATCTGGGTAATTTCTGAGAGGATAAAAGGCTCTGCAGGATAATAAGCATTTTCGTTGTAAACACGTTCATGCTTACGATATTGCAAAGGCCCATCTTCGGTATCAAGCGGAATACGGGGTGCAGGGGCAATGTCGATGTTTTTGATGGTTTCTGTACGGTAGCTTTTCACATTGATCCTTGCTGTCGACCCCTGCGGGATGGCAATGTTACGACCAAAACCCGGCAGGTTGGGCATGCCTTCATCATTGGGCAGCAAAACCTGTGGCATAAGAATCTCCTTCATTGATATTCCATCAATTTCCTGATCAACAAATTCGATAGAATTAACTGAAAAATTAACCCTGACGCCGGCAGCAGATTCACTTTTCAGTGTGAGTCCGGCATTTCCCCATGAGTCGTCAAATTGATACATTTGAGCGTTGAGGGCAGCAAACGAGAAGAGTAGTGCAGCGAGTAATGCAAACCTTGCTTGCTTTGCGAAGTTGGTAAATAAATTCATTGTGTAAAAGTTTTAGTTAATAAAAAGTGATTCATTAAAATTCAAGAGAATAGGTGATGAAAAATTTGATATTATTTTTGAGGCGTAAAAATAGATTTTATTTTATTAATAATTCCAAAAAAAATAATTTCGGTTTGAACAAATTAGACGGATTATTCATGGAAACGAAAAAAGACAGGGTGTTACAGGTGCTCAACGAGTTGAACATTAATTTTGAAATTTATCATCACCCGCCCGCTCCAACAATCGAGGAAGCACAAAAATACTGGAAAGGCATCGATTCTGCACACTGTAAAAACATTTTTTTCAGAAATCATAAGGGCAACCGGCACTATCTTGTGATCATCGAGCACACGGCGAACTTAGCCATTCATGATCTTGAAAAGCGACTTAAACAAGGGAAACTTTCATTTGCCTCACCCGAAAGAATGGAGAAATATCTGGGAGTAACTCCGGGTTCAGTTTCTCCATTTGGATTGATTAATGATGCCAACCATCATGTTTACCTTTTTTTGGATGAAAACCTGTTGAAGGCAAAAAAAATCAGCTTTCACCCCAATTTAAATACCTACTCTGTCGTGATAGCTTTTGAGGATTTTCTGCGTTTCCTCAGATGGTCAGGGAATACTTACGAGTTTCTTCAACTGTATGATTAACAGCCCAACATTAAAAATTTAACAATAACTTAATGTACTTTTCTGCTTCAAATCTTAAGATGGAATTAATTTAGCCATTGTTTTAGTCAAAAAAAAATGGAACCATTACAAGTAAAACCAACTGTCATTGAAGTCAAAAAGAAGTTTGAAAATATTGTTGTCAGTTATCTTCAAACAAACACTTTGAATTATAAAGTCATCCCATCGGAAAATCCGAAAAGAATCAAAATTCAGGTTGAAAACCTTGATTCGACCGAGGCCTTCCGGCTTGGTGCCCATGCACAGGTTCAACTTGTGGATGGAGAATACCTTATCTGATCACAAGCTTTTTGGTTTCAAGGAAAGTATCTCCACTTATCCTTACAACATAAACTCCTTTTGAAAATCCTTTCAAATCGAATGTTTGATGAATGATTGTTTGATCTGCATTGATATTTTCATTCAGTATAACCCTGCCGTTTACATCCAAAATATTCATCAAATACTTACCAGCGGGGGCTTCGTATGAAACAGTCACCTCGTTCGAAGCAGGATTGGGGAAGAGCTGCAAAGTTTCCTGAGCCAGACCCGCAGAGTGGTCAGATATTGGTGTGGCCATATCAAAATGAACATCGTCAATAAAAAGGTTATTCCCAATGATGCAGACCGCCTCAAACATAATTCTCACATTCAGATCACCAATCCACGGAGTCACATCAATTTCGAAACAATCTGCGCCATTATCTGTTCCGCACCAGTCTTCAGGTGTGGCAGGGATAAATGCAAATCCAACGGGATCACGGGTCACAAAATTCCCTGTTCCATCGTCGGCCACTGCCAATAACCTTGTCCAGGTTTCGCCACAATCATTCGAAATTTTGACAATCAATGAATCGGTAAACTGGAGATTTACCCTGGCGTATGCGTGTTTGAATTTGAGTTTTGCAGCGCTTTCGGCATTAAATGCAAGCGGGGGGCTGATCAGCCGGTCGCGCTGATTAAAGGCGTAATAGTTATAAAAGTTGATACCTGCGGCTTTTGTTCCATTGCCACTTCCTTCAACATCCCACAAAGACCAGGTTATGGCATTGTCAGGGTTCTCCACCATCCAGCCTTGTTGTGCAAACGAATCCTCTTCAAATGAACCCACAAAATCGACGAAATTGGCTCCCCCGGCCTGGATGTAATTTTGCCTTGACAACTCTGAGTTTCCATTGGCATTTTCAACTGTCAGTTTAACTGAATACGTTGTTGGGGAATTAAATATCACTTCCGGATGTTGGGAAGCAGCAGAAGTTCCATTGACAAATTCAAAGGATGATGGGGTAATTTCCCAGTTCCATGCCATCGGGCAGAGGGTGGATTGATCAATAAATTGTATCACCTTATTGGTGCAGGCCAATGTGTCGCTGGCTGTAAAATTTACGACCGGCAAAACCGAGGTGCTGACCTCAATCAGGTTTTCGAAAACGACTGTATGTTCTCCCCATTGGTTGGTTACTTTAAGCGTGACATCGTAGGTGCCTTCATTTTCGTAAAAAATTCCTGAGGGATTTTGCTCAATGGAAGTAGCGGGCGTTCCACCTTCAAATGTCCATTCCCATGCATCCACATAACAAAGGGACAAATCGTAAAATTCCACACTGCAGTTTTCGGTGATCAGTTGTGTTGAAACGGAAAAATTGGCGATTGGTGGTTTTTGAAAGTTTACTTCGAACGAAATGGTCTCGCCAATCATCCCGATATTGAAAATGTCAATACCACCCGGAAGGTCGTTGGACAGGAAGCACGCAGGGTTGGTATTGTCATTGAATGCAGTTCGTCCGAAATCTTCGGCAAAAGCAGCTTGCGGTAGGGTGCCGTTCACGTAATTGGTTCCGTTGGGCCTGTAAACATACAATTCATCTGGTGGCCCCTGGGCATTTCCCTGACCGTGCATCGTGGCATCCACCCGATAAATCAGCAATCCGGAAGTCGGCAGGGTACTTTCAAAAACACCTTGTTTCAACCGGTATTCGAGCACAAAATAATCTGTGGTTGAATTTGGTGAAGCAATTTTATAGCAGTTGTTCTGATCGGAGGCCACAGGTTCAAGGGTATAAACCCCACATTCGGTGATTTCAGGGATATCATCAATCCAATGACCATAACGAAATTTCATGTAAGCCCCCATTGATTGAGGCGGATTATTGTTTTGTGCCATCACGTCCCACGCGCCAACGGGTGTGACCGGTTGGGTAGTGTAATGATAAAGGTCGGGAGCGCCAAGAGAATGGAACATCTCGTGCACGAGCACCCCGGTACCGCTACCTGTCAGACTGGTTTCGAGTTGAAAGTTGTAATCCCATACCCGTTTGCCATTGATAAACGCAGATTCGCTGTAAAGCACCCATCGGTGCGGCCACAATAACGTTGACCATGCGGTGGTTCCTCCTCTTATAATGAACACGACGTTATCAACGTAGCCATCGTTGTTGTAATCAATATTCAGGTCAGATGGCACTTCGGAGGCAATGGCTTCAACTGCTCTTTTCAACAGTTTGTGTTCACGCGTCCTGCGTTCATCATCACCCTGATAACCCTGCGTATTGGTACCGGGATCGTAGGGCATGAAATAAGCGCGTGGATAAGTATCCTGATAAGAGATTACCGTATTTTGAGGTGGTACAGGATAAAAATGAGAAGGCATGAAAAGTGTTTCGTACGATACTGCCTCAAAGTAATTGTACATCGAACTGTACCCGGGCGATGTGTTATTGAACATATTGAAGTAATAGGTTGTGTCGTTGGTGAATTCCTGTTGATCGCTGAAACGGATGTAAACCACCAGGTTGTTGAAGGTACCGGTATTGTCGCGGTTTGCAGGATTATCAAAGCCTTGTATCACTTCCGGAACAGGCATCTGATGGGTAAGAAAATCTGAACGGCGTTTATGCATGGCCTCAACAGGGATATTTAGCCAGGGTTGTAATCCGGAATCTGACGGATTGACTTTTCCTACGATAAAATTTGTAGTAATCAGTTCATCATTTTGCAAATCAGCAAAAACATAATATCCGGTCTGGTGGTCTTTGATAATTGTAAAACCGTTTTCGTCGTGAAGCCAATTGTAGAATTCATCACCTGTTGCGTAACAATTGATGATTGTTCCGTCAGGTTGTTCAATTGTTTGAGGTTCAAAATTAAGCCAGGCAGCCTGAAGGGTTGAAATTTGAGCGACAAGAAGCAGTGCAAGCAGCAGAATTCCGGATCGTTTCATGATACAAAATGTTGATTAAGTTATGATTTCTAAGAAATTTGCCAAAAATATAATTTTTTGTTGATTTTCATATCCACCAAAATCAAATGCACGATCACTAAATCATGGGGAGTTGGAGATTCAGGGATGATTTCAATTCTGCTCATTTCCCCAACTTTGAAATTTCAGTATTTTTGTTCACTCAAAAAATCACCAGATGGATCGGGTTACCCTGTTTGTGAATGTATTGTTGCCATTGCCGGTTCCCGGAACATTCACCTACAGGATTCCCTTTGAGTTAAACGACGAGATTCAACCAGGTAAGCGCGTGGTGGTGCAATTTGGAAAAACAAAGCTTTACACAGGTCTTATCAAAACCGTTCACCAAAATGTACCTCAAAATTATACCCCAAAATACATCCTCTCTGTCCTTGATCCCATTCCACTGATCAATCCGTTGCAGTTCAAATTCTGGGATTGGATCGCAGATTATTACTTATGTCATCCCGGGGAAGTGATGAATGCAGCTTTGCCATCGGCTTTGAAATTGGCCAGCGAAACCCGCATCGTTCAACATCCTGACTTCAATGGCGATGTTTCTCAGTTGAATGAAAAAGAGTATCTGGTCGCCGAGGCGATCGATATACAAAAATCGTTGACCATCTCCGAAGTATCGCGGATTGTTGAATTTCAAAAGGTGATCCCGCTGATTAAAAACCTGATTGAAAAAAAGGTGGTGTTGCCCGAAGAAGAAATAAAAGACCGGTTCAGGCCAAAACTTGAAACTTACGTCCGGTTAGCAAAAGAATACCGGGATGAAGCAAAACTCAGGGCATTGTTTGATGACCTCGAAAAACGCGCTTATAAGCAGTTGGAACTGATGATGACTTTTCACCGGCTCATCGGCGAATTGGGTGATGAAAAGGAAATGGTAAAACGTTCCGAACTTCTTACCGCTGCCAATGCTGCACCACAACAAATTTCGGCGCTCGAGAAAAAAGGCGTCTTCGAGATCATCGAAAAGGTAAGCAGTCGTCTCGAGTCTTTCGATCCGACAAGTTCGGTAAAAAGTATTGAATTGACCGAAAAACAACAGGAAGCATTTGACCAGATCAAAAAGTCATTTGAGACAAAGCCTGTGACAGTTCTGCACGGCGTAACCTCAAGCGGAAAGACCGAGATTTACATCCGCCTGATTGATGAAATGATCAAAAGCGGCCGGCAGGTACTTTTTCTTTTGCCTGAAATTGCCCTTACCACGCAGATCATCAACCGGATGCGGAAATATTTTGGCGATCGTGTGGGTGTTTATCATTCAAAATACAGCATGTTTGAGCGGGTGGAAATCTGGAATAAAGTAAACCAGCATAAAGAACTCGTGGGAGAAAATGCTGAAAAATACCAGATCGTCCTTGGTGCGCGATCGGCACTTTTTCTCCCTTTCAGCAATTTGGGGCTTGTGATTGTGGACGAGGAGCACGACACTTCGTACAAGCAATATTCTCCGGCGCCGCGCTACCTCGCACGCGATGCCGCCATTGTTCTTGCGCAGATGCACGGCGCCAGAACATTGTTGGGATCGGCAACTCCTTCCGTTGAAAGTTACTATAATGCAAAAATGCAAAAATATGGACTGGTTGAACTCAACGAGAGGTTTGGAGGGATGGAGTTGCCGGAAATCCTGATTGCCGACCTGAAAATGGAAACCCGGCGCAAGACAATGAAATCACATTTCAGTTCGCTACTGATCCAGCATATCGAAGAGGCATTGGAGAAGAAGGAACAGGTCATCCTTTTTCAGAACCGGCGGGGGTTTTCGCTGCGGGTTGAATGTGAGTCGTGCAACTGGATGCCCTCCTGTAAAAACTGCGATGTCACATTGATTTATCATAAGCACAATAACCAGTTGAAGTGTCATTATTGCGGGTACTCCACCCCGGTTCCGGCACGCTGTCCGGAATGCGGTCACACGGGGTTGCACATGAAAGGATTTGGCACCGAAAAGGTAGAAGATGATCTGGGCATTATTTTCCCAAAAGCCACCATCATGCGGATGGATCTGGATACCACACGATCAAAAACATCTTACCAGAAAATCATCAGCGATTTTGAAGAACGCCGGATTGATGTGCTGGTGGGTACGCAAATGGTGACTAAAGGGTTAGATTTCGACAATGTGAGTATTGTGGGTGTCCTTAACGCCGACAACCTGATCAGCTATCCCGATTTCAGGTCATTTGAGCGAAGCTACCAGTTGATGGCGCAGGTAAGCGGAAGGGCAGGACGAAAGTTCAAACGCGGAAAAGTGATCATACAAACCTATAAGCCCAATCATGAAGTCATCCAATACGTGATTGCCAACCGGTTCGACCTGATGTTCAGAAGCCAGATTATGGAGCGTCGAAATTTCAAGTACCCTCCGTTCTACAGGTTGATCGAACTACAGTTGCAGCACAAAGAGGAAGGGACTGTAAGCGCAGCAGCCACCGAACTTGCCGCCATGCTGAAAGCAAAACTTGGCAGCCGTGTGATCGGCCCGGAGTTTCCCATCGTTTCGAGAATCAAAGGTTTGTATCTGAAAAATATCCTGATCAAACTGGAACGCACCACCGAAACCAACCGGTTGAAACAGGAACTGAAAGAAATCCTCAACCTTTTTGAAGCCGGCAGCAAATTCAAATCAGCCCGTGTAGTGGTGGATGTTGACCCGGTGTAACTTGAACGCGAAGAAGTGTGACTTTTGACCCCCCTGCCCCCTAAAGGGGGAATATCGTGGATAACACCCCCCAGCCCCCTAAAGGGGGAGTGTTCTCTCTTCGGATGTCTCGTCCGGAAATCACTTTTCAAATTCTAAAATATTTTCTCCTGTAAAATTATTTTGATTAGATTTTAGTCAATTTTCTGCCGACAAGATAAGTATTTAATTGATCACCTCAATAACCTTATTACCTTATTTTCATAGGCCTACCAAAAGGAATAAGGTAACAAAAATCCCGGGTTATCCCATTTTTACTAAGGTTGGGGAAAGGGATAAGGTTTTATAGAACCCATTAACCCTGACAGGCATACGCGTCAACTTAAGATTAGATGAGTTTGTAAGTCAATAATATTGATACGTTTTCGTTTATCATAAGCACTATATTTGACAATAATATCGAGTAATTTGTTGTTGTCAACACTATTAACAAGCCCTGATAGCAGACTTTCAATTTTCTCCTGATTGTTGATCATGTAGGTAATAAACTTC
>JACZJL010000156.1 GCA_014860585.1 Bacteroidales bacterium
TCCCTTTCGATGGTTGCGGGGTCTTGTAAAAGATAGGCCACCTGGTAATAAACCGTTTTATCGGCCTTTTGCGCCACAAAATCAACTTCATTGCCATTCATCACCCCAACAGAAACTTTGTATCCCAATCGCCTAAGCTGAATGAACACGTAATTCTCCAGATAATATCCGATGTCTTGCGGATAAAACCCGAAAAAGTAACTCCTGAAGGCAGGATCGTTCAGGTAATATTTTCGCACTCCACCCAAAGTTTGCTTTCCTCTCAAATTGTAGCGCTCAGCAACATGAATCAAAAACGTGTCGTGCAAATAGCCGATGTAGCCCGAGATTGTTTCATAATTGGTTTTCCGCTGCTTACTCTTGAAGTAATTCACTATTCCGTTTATGGAAGTGAGATTGCCGGTATTGGTAGCCAGAAAATTAAAAATCTCCTCGAGAAGAATCGTGTCGTTTATCTGATGCCGCTGAACGATATCACGTAAGACGATGGTGTTTCTCAAATCATCCACATAATGTCGGCAAAGCTCCTCGTCCGGCAAGTTTAGCATTTCAGGCAAACCGCCCTTTCTCATGTATTCGAGAAAAAATGTCCTGTCAACGGTGCGATTTTTAGCTTCAGCCATTTCCGTCAGGCTGAATGGAAACACCTCAAATTCCACATACCTGCCTGAAAGCAGGCTGGCAAGCTCTCCCGAAAGCAGCTTTGAGTTTGACCCGGTGATGAAAAGCTCATATTCCGAAGTAAAATCCTGGGCATAAGAATTCACGAACTTCTCCCAATCCGCAATGTTTTGTACCTCGTCCAGGAAAATCCAAACCTTGCCGTTGGGCTTAACAATAGTTTGGTAATGATGAAACAACTCTTCAAGATCACCGGCTGTTTTGACTTCATCGAAAGCGAGAAACTCTTTGTTGAGGTAAAATATATTCGAAGGTGGCGCCTGGTTGGAGTTAATAAGATAATGGATAATTTGCCGTAAAAGATAGCTTTTACCAACTCTTCGCTGGCCTACGATGACTTTAATAAGTTTGTTGCCAATATAATCCTTTATCTCATCAAGATAAGCATCCCGACGAAAGCCTGTATTTGGCAACTTGCCATCCCAGGTGTTGTACTTTCTTATTTTTTCTAAAATACCATTCATAAAAAATAATCAGTTGCATTTGAATAATTCACAAAAATAGAATTATTTTCGGTTAAACCTGAAAATATCACTAATCATTTTCATCAGCTTTCTGCTGAAATGTTGGCAGCTTAATAAACGTTTGCAAGAAAACGCCCGTCCCTGAAACTCATTACCCGAATAATCAGGTTTTAAATGTTTTGGACAGGCGCTTATTATATGCCGTGAAAAATATCAACCCGGTCTATTACTCAATTGGATAAGATTCTTCCCAGTTGGTAAACAAATACCAGGACAGCGAAAAGTAAAAAATGTTGGATGCAAAGTCGTAGGGTTTGGTCTGAATCCCATCCACCATGGCTACATAATCGCGGTTGTGGAAGTTGGTGAGGTAATATTTGAATTTCAGTGTAGCGCCATAGGGAAACTGGATGCCGGCCATGACCGAGTGCTGAACGGGCTCAACCCTGTCCGAAAACCAGATCACATCCTTATCCTCCTTTGAATCATTTACAAACAGCTTTTCTTTGTAAACAAAAGGGAACTCAATTTCATACCCGCCAAAAAACATAAAATTATCCATCTGGCCAACTTTAAACCCGACCGGAATACCGAGGTTGTAGGTGCGGTATTTGAATTTTGAGTTGTTGGGATCGAAAGGGTTTTCATAGATGTAACCCACGTTCCTGACGGCCATACCGGTGAAAAGGCCAAATGAGTTGTTTAAATCGTAGTTGAGCATCGTTTGCGGGTTAAAAGCCGGCGCCCAACGCATGACGTTTCCTTCGCTATTACCAAGGTTGTCAATTGTGGCAAACGAAAAGATCATTTCCGTGGAAAAAGAAACATAAGGTTCCTTCTTTTCCTGGGCAGTTGCTCCAAGGGCAATCATTAAAAA
>JACZJL010000157.1 GCA_014860585.1 Bacteroidales bacterium
GTTTCGAAAGTCTTTTTTTTTCTATCGAATACACTTAGCCCCTCGCCGGAAGAGCCAACCCATAAATGTCGGCCTGAATCCTCAAATATGAGCGTGATCTGGTTTTTAGTCACTACATCCGGTTGATTTCTTTTCCAGGAACTGGGTTTGTAGTGCCCTGCAAATTGTAAATTCCTGTCAAACTCAAACATCCCATTGCTAAAAGTCCCTGCCCATATTGTGCCATTATGGTCTTCGAACAGACATCTTGCATCATTGGTACTCAATGTATCAGGGGGTTGAAAAACGTAAGTATAATGAAAAGCATTTTCACGCAGATCTGCCAGGCTGATTCCGTTTGAACTGATCCATAACAACTTATTTTCACCATCATAGTAAATGTAACCACCTCCGCCAATAACTGTAGCCTCTTTGTCCTTTGCTTTACCATAAATGTGGCTGAGTTTCTCCGTCGAAAAATCGTAGGTGATCAGCGCTGCCTGTGTAGCAATCCACATTTTGTGGTCGGTTTCGGTTTTCACTTCAACCATCCCGGTAACCCAACCACCTTCCAGATTATCGGTTTGGTCAGGGGTCTGGGTAAAATAATGTTTCCATTGGTTGTTCTTCCGGTTGTAGCGGAATACCCCCCAGTCGCTCCCAAACCATATGTTGCCAAAAGCATCCTGAAGAATAGGTTTTATTTTATTAAATCGTTCAGGAATAGGTGGTTCAGTAAGAATTTGAGTAAACTCTCCACTCTTCTGATCAAAAGTGAATAGCCCCTGGGCTGTTCCCACCCAGATCATGCCGGAAGCGTCCTCCAACAAGCTATGAACGGCCACTACACCCGGGTGATCATACACAGATCGGGGATTGTAGTTGACCAGTGAATCATTCTCCGGAAAAAATTTATAGATCCCGGTGTTACCGCTCCCCAACCATAACACACCATTGTGGTCTCTCATCATGCATCCGATGGTATTGTAGGCAGGCGCCATCGGGTCAGAAGGATCAAGATTATAATAAGTAAATTTTCCGGTAGCCCTGTTTAATTTGGCAAAACCGTTTTTTAAGGTTCCTATCCAGAGATTTCCAATAAGGTCTTCCTGAAAACAGGTGCAATACTTATAGGAATTAATAGAGCAACTATCTGGCAGGAAATCATCGTAGCGCCTTACAGTGTAACCATCGTAACTGGCAATACCGGTAGCAAATGCAAACCACATTAATCCTTTCGAATCCTTATACACAGACTTCACACCCGGAGTCAGTAAGCCCTCTTTTGTTGTGATCTGCCTGATCTTTTGCACAAAATGTTGCGCTGGTATTCCATTAGCAAACACAATTGTCAAAAAGACCAGGATAGGATGCAGGTATTTCAGATGAAGTTGGTTTTGCATAAATTCAGCGTTTACTTCCCTGCGCTATAAACCGATTGAGTTCATGTAGAAAATAACCATATAAAAATTGAACTGCACAGTATTCTGATTGAAGGCCATTGACGCAGGTTTTAAGTTAATCAATCACACAGCATATGAACATTAATGGTTTTCAAAGGCCAAAAATACTCCAAAATGAAAGATTTGTCAAGGTCAAATGGAAGATTTATCAGGTTCTTAGTTGTTAAAAAATAAAAAAACCGGACTGCCTGCAATCCGGTTTTTCAACTTCGATCAATAATTTACTCCGTTTTCTTCTCCTCACCTTTATCCCCCAGGGCAAAACGAATGGGCGTATTAAACTGCACTCTCACTGCTTCTCCTCTTTGTTTACCGGGAGTCCAGACTGGCATGTTCTTGATCACCCTTACAGCTTCCTCGTCACATCCTCCACCAATCCCGCGTAAAACTTTAACATCGCTGATCTTTCCATCCTTTTCAACAACAAAAGTCACATAGACGGTACCCTGGATTCCTTTCTTTTTGGCTTCATCGGGGTATTTGATATTTTCCACCATGTATTTCATCCTGGCTTCGTCACCACCGGGGAATTGCGGCATTTCTTCAACAACGGTAAAAACAGGCGATTCTGCATCCTGGAGTTTTTGAGATTGATCCACAGGCGGTGCGGGAGGCACAGGAGGAGGTGTTGGCGACTCTTGCATCTGCTGCTTCTTGCTTTCCACCTGAGCCATTGTTTGCACAACCGGCGATGCAGTGAAAGCCAATACCAGCAGAAAAGCTACCGGTGTAACCAGCAAAACTTTGAGCTTTGCCAGTTGGTTCGATTTGTTTTTTGTCATCATGATAAATCGTTTTGTTAAAAGTGAATGATTGAAATTATTGGTCAGGTCGTTGACCTGGATTCCCAAAGTCTGGCCGAGCAGCGCCTGCTGGTAGCTGACCGGATTATATCCCGACTGCAACACTCCTTCGTCGGCAAGGTATTCATGCACGCTTTTTACCGAAGTCCGGTAAAACCAGATCACCGGGTTGAACCATTGCACGATCGTCAATAGCTCCAGCAAAATCAAGTCAACCGAGTGGTTTTGCCTGATATGTACCTGCTCGTGTGCAATGATCTCACGGATGTTTTCACGGTTCATTTCTTTGCGGTTGACAAAGATGATATTGAAGAAAGAAAAAGGAGAATAATTGCTGTCCACAAACACAATCCGCAACCCATCCTGTTTTGTAATTCCGTGTTTATGCACAATCCACAGCAGCTGCAGGATCTGGAAAATAAATCTTACTAAAAAAATAGCCACCCCGGTAAGGTAAATGATAACGAAGTGCTCCAGCGCACTCCTGTTGTGGGTAAATGTTTGCTCAATCCTCGAAGCATTGATGGTCACGGCATCGAGCAATACATAAAATGTTGTCTCTTCACCAGCCGGGATAAAAAATTTGAACCCAGGCATCGGAAACAACAACGAAAAAAGCACCGACAAAACCAGGTAGGCCCGGTTAACAGCAAAAAAGGTTTCTTTTTGCAGAAACAGCCAGTAAACGACATACAACAGCGCCAGGCTGATTCCCGATTGCAGGAGATATAGCGGTAAGTTGTTCATAAGGTTTATTGTTCCTGATTTTTTTGTTTTTCAATCTGTTCGTCCATCATTTCCCTGATCTCCTCCAGCTCACTCAGGCTCAGGTTGTTTTCTTTTGAGAAAAAAGAAACCAGTTGCTGGTACGAATTGCTGAAGTAGCTCGAAAGAAACCCATCGAGGTAAGCGCGGGTGTATTCCTTTTTCGTGATCAGGGGGAAGTACTCATGACTTTTACCATAAGCGGTGTAGCTCACAAAGCCCTTTTTAACCAGGATCCTTACAATGGTCGAAACCGTGTTGTAGGCCGGTCTGGGGTCGGGCAAATGTTCGAGGATGTCGTTCACAAAGCCTTTTTTAATCTTCCACAGGATTTGCATCACCTGCTCCTCAGCTTTGGTCAGTTCTTTAACGGGAATGTTGCTTTCCATGGTTGATAAATTTCAGTTTTCATTACAACGGCAAAATTATAACTAATATTTTAGTTGATGAACTAATTATTTAGTTAATAAAATATAAAATCGATGTCAGGTCTGTATCCTGTGATGGATTATCAAGTTTTTTCCTTTGCGGCTCTCTGCGAAAAAACTCTGCGGTTCTCTGCGGTTTAACCTTTTTTTTAAGGCAGAGATACGCTAAGAAGGCGCAAAGAGCCGCGAAGTAAAATTTATTCTCCATCTCAGAGAAATTTCATTTGTGGATTAGCAGGTAAAACGGACTTAATCTAAACAATCCTGTATGTAAGGGATTTCGTTTTGCTTAGCACCAAAGTTTTATTCTTTGTGGCTTCGTGCCTTTGT
>JACZJL010000158.1 GCA_014860585.1 Bacteroidales bacterium
ATTGCATTATTTATCCATAAAGACCTGTCAGGTTTTTGAAACCTGACAGGTCTGTTTTTAATTCAACATTTCTTTAATGTTTTCCATTTTCCCGTCATTTGCTGCCGGCTGCAGTCCAAGAAGTTCTGCCATCAGCACATATAGGTTAACATTCTCAAACCGTGGGTGTGTCCAGCTTTTTTTGAATGCCGGTCCGGAAGCATAAAAAATGGCGTGCATATCAGGATGAGCTGGATCAAACCCATGAGTGCCGCCACTGTTGCTGTAATTGGGGTTTCTGCGCCAATGGATGCTCCAGCCGATATCAGCAACTACCGTAATATCCAAAGTTCTTGGATTCGTGCCATAATGCAGCGATGCAGGAACATCTGGATTTTTCCACGCTTTTATGTTTTCAACTGATTGAAGCAGGTTATAAACCGAGTCTGCATAACCTACTTTTGCCAGGATA
This sequence comes from Bacteroidales bacterium, assembly GCA_014860585.1. Taxonomy (NCBI): domain Bacteria; kingdom Pseudomonadati; phylum Bacteroidota; class Bacteroidia; order Bacteroidales; species Bacteroidales bacterium. The sequence continues at coordinate 452 of JACZJL010000158.1, forward strand.
TTGTAATTCGGATTTCCGCCAACCACCTCTTCTAACCAATCAGCCGGAATGATTTCCTTCAGATCGATAACTTTATCCTCCGAAATCGCTGCCATTCCGTGATCGGAGGTGAAGATCAAATTCATTCGGTCAGCATGTGGCAGCGTATTTATTTTTCCGCAAAATACACCAACCAGGCTGTCGAGATAGGTCACCATATCGTAGGTTTCCAGGCAGTCAGGCCCATATTTGTGACCAATGGCATCTGGTTCATGCATGTACCACATGATTAATCGCGGACGTTTTTCAACGGGCAGATTCAACCAGTAAATTATCGTATCTATCCGCTGTTCAAAAGGGAAACGGGTTTCGTATTGTTTCCAGTAATCCGGCTGGACACCCCCGATTGGCAACTCGCTTCCCACCCAGAAGAAAGAGGCAGTTTTCATTCCTGCTTTTGCTGCAGTCACCCAAATGGGTTCTCCTCCATAGTAATAAGGATTGTTTCTTGTAGCGCTGTCACCAATCCTGTAAATGGTTTTTGTTTCCGGATCGAAAAAAGTGTTGTTCACCAGTCCGTGATGATCGGGATAAAGCCCTGTTGCCATTGTGTAGTGATTAGGGAAGGTCTTGGAAGGAAAAGCCGGGATCAGACCCTCTGCTCTAACACCAACACTGGCAATGGAGTCCAATGTTGGGGTAGATGCATGGTTGGGATAATCCCACCTGAAACCATCCATCGAAAGAACCACGAGGTAAGTATCCTCAGTGTTATCATAGTTGTTTTTACAGGAAAACAACAGGGTTAGAAAAACGATGGAAACCAGCAGGAATAATTTATTCATTGTGAACCACTTTTTTGTTGAAAAATAAAAAAGGAGGCTCACCTTAATGAGCCCCCTGATTAAAGTTTAGCATATTTTAATTAAAGATGTAACGGAGGGTGATTTGTCCCTGCCATCTTGAGCTGAAAATACCGCTGTCATCAATAGCCCAAACTTCACCTTTGGGTTTTGTGAATGAGTATTTTGGTGTAGTGTTATCAGCCTCGAAACCTTCCATTTTAATCAACGGGTAGTTGTTATAATAGGCGCCTGAAGCGTAATAAATTCTGCCCCAATCTTTATTCAGCATATTACCAAGGTTGAAGATATCCAGCGCCACCTGCAGGGTGTTACGCTTGCCACCGGCCATAACAAAGAAATCCTGTGCAATGCGAAGATCGAAAATGTTCATAAACGGCACCCTGGAGCTGTTTCTTTCGGCATATTGGCCACGACGACCACTCAGGTAATCATCACCCTCGATGAAAGCGTTAAGGTCTGTCCATTGCTGATCGGCAGAAAGCACAACATTTCCGTCCGCATCAAGCTTATCAATAAGATTGATGTCATTCCGGTCTTTAGGAACATAAATCAATTCAAGACTTTGGTTGTCTTCACCAAGGAACTTGCTTGATCCGTCAGCATAACCGTAGGAGTAAAGGTCGCCGGATTGTCCGGTATAGAAAAGAGAAATGCTTGTGGCAAAGTGATTGGCGTATTCTCTTTTATAGGTGGTATAACCCACGATTCTGTGACCAGGGCTGAAATCGGAAGTAGCAAGGTCAATGTCGTTTTTACCTCTAACGTTGGGTACCCTCCATTGAGAAGAGTTTTGGCTTGACACACCATCGTTCATCGATTTGGTCTGGCCATAGGTATAAGCGATGCTACCTACAAAACCGTTGTCAAAAGTTTTCTGCAACTGGGCAGTCAGGTTATAGGAGTATCCTTCGCTGGTGTTGGTTCCGAGGATGATATCGGTATAAGCGCGGTTTTTATCTGTATTCGGGTCTTTGCCAAGGTCAATACGCGACCAGATCGGGCGGTCATCGCCGGTTCCGGTCAAGTTGCCGGTTTTTTCATACCTGAGGTTGTAATAGAGTACGTTGTTGAGTGTTTTGGTATAGATAGCCTCAACAGTTCCAACAAGGCCCCATGGAAGTTTTTTATCGGCAGCTACACTGGCACGGAACACTTTGGGGAATTTGAATTCTTTAGCAAAGATATCCACCTGGCCTGAAGGCTGGGTTGGTGGTACGCTGGGCTGATTATTCCAATCGGGGTTAAAGATTAACTCCGGTGAACCGGCTGCTGTAACACGCATACCGCCGGTCATCACAGCATTGTTCTGGAATGAAGCACCCGGCCATACGTATGGGATACGGCTGGTAAACAGTCCGGCGCCTCCTCTGATCTGAAGGGTTTTGTCACCTTTAACGTCATAGTTAAAGCCAACGCGTGGATTAAACATGATCGCCACATCAGGCATTTGTCCGGTTTTGGCGCCTTCGGTATCCCATCCATGTTCTTCTAAAATTGGAATTACGTTGTCGTTGAAGTCTTTGTTTTCTTTTGGATCGTCCAGAAACATTGGAATATCAACACGCAAACCTGCAGTAACTTTCAGCTGATCATTCACCTGGATTTCGTCCTGGGCATAGAATCCAAGCTGTAAAGCGGAAAATACGGCAGCAGCCTGGGAACCATCACCGGTCACATTGTCCACAGCTGAGAAAGTACGATCGAACTGATAACCAGGAGCGTCATTCAAAAAGTCGCTGATGCTGTTGAACTGATAAGAACCAAAGTTCTGGCGGATAAAGAGGTTGTACATGTCGTAGTACTCATTGTGTGTGCCAATAGTAATGGTGTGTTTACCTCTGTAAAGTTCGAAGTTGTCAGTCAGGGTGATGATATCCTGGTTCAACTCATTACCGGTTGAAAACTCTTCAGAACCGAAATAGATGTTTGAGTTTCCGTCCTTAATCCTGACATAGGGAAAGTTTCCACCCATAGGATCGCGGTCGTCACGCACTGAGGTGATACCGATGATCAGGCTGTTGCTCATGTCGCTGCTGATGTTACTTTTCAGTTCAATGGCAGTTGTATTTGTCTTTGATGGGAAATAGATACCACTATTGGCAAATCTCAGGTTCGTTGTGGAAGAGTTTGCCGGGCTTGTTGAAATCCCTTCGGTATATTGATGGCGGAACATCAGTTTGTGAACTTTATTGATGTTATAGTCGATACGGCCAAAAATTTTGGTCCCTTCCAACGATCTGATCACGTCAGTGTAAGCACCCGGATCATATCCGTAACCTTTTAGTTTGGTGGTCAGCTGGTTGAGTTCATCTTGTGTAACATCACCGTTAAAGGTTGCAAAATCAAAAGGTTGCGGCGTTTCATCTTTTTGAATTTCTGCATTAAAAAAGAAGAACAGTTTGTTCTTGATGATTGGGCCACCAAGTCTGAAACCATAGGTATTAGAGGTAAATTCACTCAGTTTCTTTCTTTCCACTTCCTCATTGTCAGTTGGTGTTTTTCCGGCTAATCCTTCATTACGCATCACAAAATAAGCTGAACCGGAAAATTCGTTCGTGCCTTTACGGGTGACTGCGTTGATCCCAGCACCGGCAAAACCTCCGAGTTTAATGTCGTAGGGAGCGATCTGGATCGAAATCTGGTCGATGATATCTACAGAAAATGGTGAAATTCCTGTTTGGCCTCCATTGGTTCCCTGGTTGGTAAGACCAAAAACATCGTTATTTACAGCACCATCAATATAAATGGAGTTGTAACGGTTGTTCATCCCCGCAATCTCAACACCGCCCAGCTGGGTAACCCTGGCCTGGGGCGTCAGACGGGTGTAATCAGAAAGGTTTCTGCCAACAGAAGGCAGTGATTCAATGGTTTGCATGCTGATGGCTGTTTCAGCACCGGTGCGGTTACCATCGAAGAGGTCTTGCTGCTGAGCAACAATTTCAACCCCTTCAATAGCTGTGGCCTGCTCGCTGAGGTTAGCATCCAGCTTGAGCGTTTGCCCCAACTGAAGATAAATCCCTTCCTTAACGAAAGGCTCAAAACCTACGTAGGATATTGTTACCTTGTAAGGCCCGCCGACATTAAGGTTGGGTAACCTGTAATACCCGTCGAGGTCGGTAACTGTTCCATACTGCGAACCACTTGGGACATCCAGCGCTAAAACAGTTGCTCCCGGTAATGTTTCGCCGCCTGTGCCAAAAACACGGCCGTTAATGGCTGATGTGGTGGTTCCTTGTCCGAAAACTGTTTGCATGGCAAACACCAAAACCATGGCAAACATCATGTTAAGTAATGATCTTTTCATACTTCATTTATTAATGTTAGTGAATAAAAATGTAATTCATTTAAAATGGTAAAAGTAGAATTTCGTCCTGCAATGTATCGAGATTCCCTCGAAATGTTATTCAGCTTTATCTTCTTGATATCGAAATTGTTAAATCGGATTGTTAATAAAATATGAACCTTGTTAACCTGCATTTTTGAAACGCAAAAATCAACGGCAAAAATAGTTTTCTTACCCGCGCTGCAAGATCGTGGTTCATTAATTTTTTGTTAAATCGATGGAAACTGTGAGGGAAAGTGAGCTATCTGGTTTAAAAAAGCGATCATCCTAAAAATGCCCTCATCCGGTTCTGTTTATTTATCACCACATTAGGCAAAGTAGGAAATATTAGCCGCAGGAAGTAGAAGCGAGAAGCAGGCTTTAGCAAAAACGCAGTTAAAGCTGTGGGATTAAAAGTGAACTACCTCGTTTGAACGGGAGTTGGTTTGTTCCTGTAAGCGCCTAATGTGGCCTACTTTGCCTGGTGTGGTTATGTTTTATGCTATCATTTTCAGGTACCCATTGTCATAATAAACTGAAGTTTCGCAGGTTTTCATATTGACGATAACGTGTTGAATTATTATGTTTTAGCTTTGATCCTTTATGATCCTTAGTGTCTTAGTGCCTTAGTGGCAAAACTAATAAGCGCCACTAAGTCACAAAGTCACAAAGTTTTTACTAAGATTGTTTTCATAAAATGAAAAGGTTAACATGTTGTAAATCAATTTAAAATTAAATATAATTTTTTCACTACTATCCGGCTAAAAATTAAAAAGATCATGGGATGCCTTTATTTGCTGAACCTCTACGAGGTATTTTTAGAATCGGGCTAACCTTTTCCTACAATACTTTATCGCCTACGGCGAATTCCTCTTAGTGCCTGCCTGAATGCTCAAGTAGGCAGGGATAAAGTATTGTAGCAGAGATTTTTACAATTTACAAAATTTCCACCAAGTGGATTAACAAATTTCAGTCTGTCAGTAGTGAAATTTTATATTCCTATTGATAAACAGAACATTATAGGATATGCGAAACTTCAGAAGTGAACCTTAAAAAGAAAGTTGAGCTTACCGGAAATTGATCCTTAACGAAAAACTGAACGTCCGGCCAAATCCCCAGAAGCCGCTGAATGTTTCCAAAGAATGGTCGGTACCGTCTTCACCACGGATAATGTGATTGCTGCCGAACGCATTAAAACAGCTGACGCCAAAACGGGCGGGTTGATCCATTAGGTTGAAGGGGTAGCTGAAATGCACATCAAGGATGGAGTATGCCGGGATGCTGAATGCCTGGTTGCGGTCGTCGGGATTGGTTCGCAGTGCAGGATCGAAGGAGGAATAATGCCGGTCGTAATAGACCCAATTAGCTGTCAGGGAAAATTTTCTCAAAATGGTGAGATTTCCATACAATCCGGCCTGAAACTGGGGAGCACCCCCAACATACAGTCCGTCTGCATAAACCTGCACGGTGTCAACAGCCACATTGTTATCATTAAAAAGCACACCCGTTACATCGTTTTTCCATTGCCAATCGCCCACCGAAAGCATCCCCCCAAGCTTCAGAAAATCTGTCAGTTGATGCTCCAGCTCAGCCTCTAAACCGGTGTGTAATGCATTCAGACCGGTAACCAGGGCGCGGGTTTGCGTATTGTTTTCGAGCTGGATGTATTCGTTCGAAAGAAAACTTTTATCCTCCCACACTGTGTAATAAAAATTAATCCTGGCGCGTGTGCCATTGGCCGAATATCCATAGCCGGCTTCGGCTGCTTTGATTTTTTCGTTCGATATGTCTTTTGAGGGAACATTGGTAAAATTGCCGAAAACGTATTTGTAATAAGGGGCACGGGAGAAATACCCGGCATTGGCATAAAGATGATGCGCGTCGCTGAGATGGTAATTTACTCCGGTTTTCAGGTCAAATCCCACCTTGCCGATCACGTCGCTGTAAATATCGTCAATGTAATTGTATTTGTCCCACCGCTGATACCATGTACCTGTAAATGACCCGCTCAAAAATGCATTGAGTTTTTCACGTTCATAATCCACCTGTCCGAACAATGTGCCTGAGGGATTGATGGCGCCATTATGAACCTTGATGATGTCGCCAACGGTCTTGATTTCATCTCTTCCTGCCGGACCGGCCAATGACCAGGAATAGTCATCAATGTAGAAGTCCCCACCCAGAAGGTCAATAACTTTCTGCTGCAATGTTGACCGGAACTGCCGCAGGTGAATTCCGGCGGTGTATTTCAAATGATCGTTTGCCTTGTACTCCAACCTTGAAAGCAGCCCGTTCCAGGTGTGACTGGCCAGAAAGTGGGTCTGGACGTTTTTTGAAAAACCGGTTACCGATTCCCCGTTTGCAAGGAATGCTGTATCCTGATGTGTTGCGTTGTTTTCATAAATCGCATCCCAGTCAATCTGGCCGGAAGGGTTGCGGTATTGAAAAATAGATGGCGTTCCCCAGCCGTATGCATCGGACCATTTACCGCCGCCTGATCCCGGTGAAATGTAGAGTGATGTGGCCAGAAATAATTTCGGACTGATATCCCAGTAGTGGTTCAGCGTGATCCATGGTTTGTGGTAAAAGTTCTCCGAAGCATTGTTGATCTGCCCGTTGTAGCTTCCCCAATCTTTGTTGAATTTCAGGCCGTATTGGTCGATTTCATCCTGCGAGAGTTTTAAGTTTCGCTGGCCGTGGCGCTCGGGTGCTCCCAACGCGGTAAGCACCAGTTTATGACGTGAGTTGATACTTTTACTCACCGAAAGGAAATAGGCCCAGGCATCCACGTAAGTGGCATCCACATAACCGTCGCCCTGCGTGCGCGATCCAAGAAAGTTGACGGCATAACCGTTTTCAAGCAGCCCGGTTGAAAGGCCGAGTGAAAATTTGGAATTTCCATAACTTGATGTTGAAAAATCAACGAAGCCGCCCTTTTCCGCTTCGGTGGTTTTGGTGATGATGTTAATGGTACCTCCAACCGAATTCAGCGCCACATTTGAAGCGCCCAGCCCCCGCTGCACCTGCACCGAACGCGCTACATCCGCCAGTCCGGTCCAGTTGTTCCAGTAAATCAGACCGTTCTCCACACTCGAAATCGGTACCCCGTTGAGCAGCAATCCGATATTTTCCTGCTGAAACCCGCGGATGTTCACCTCGGCGTCGCCGCTGCCTCCTCCCGTGCGGGTTGAATAAACGCCCGGAACCAACTTGATGATGTCGGGGAATGGCTGGTCTCCCAATTGCTCCTCAATCCGGCGCTGAGGGATGGTGGAGATCGAAACCGGCGTGATGCGGTCGTTGGCGTAAGACGAAATGATGTTGACCTCCTCAAGTGCAATGAACTGATTCCGCAGAAAAATATCCCCGAGATCAAGCAATTGCCCATTGCTCCTGATACCAATGACCTCTGGATAATAACCAATAGCAGTCAGTTTGAGGGAATCATCTGAAAAAGTGGATTTCAGGCTGAATTTGCCATTGACCCCGGTGGTGCTTCCCGATGCCGAATGTGTCAGCATTACATTTACATTGCCGACAGGTTGTTTGGTTTCGGCATCAAGCACGCGCCCCTCAATCATGGTCTGACCATTAGCGACTCTTGTGCTGAAAACCAGCGCTACCAAGCTGATGAGAAAGAAAAATCTGATCATTTCTTTGAACTTTTTAGTTAGTGCTTGCAAGAAAACTCCCTAAATTGATTTTCAACGATTTAATTACCCCTACCCTAAAGGGAGTAAATCGTTGAAAATCATTGCTCCCTTAAGGGTTGGGGTAATCAATGATTTTCAACATCAAGAGTTTTCTTGCAAGCAATAGTTAAACACAGGCATAAAAAAAGCCCTGAAGGTAAATTCAACGGGGCAAGGACGCAGCGATAGCCTGCAAAAAGCACAAAGCCTGAAACGATCAGACCTGCGTGGTTTCTTCTATCATCCAGACTGTACTGTCGGCGCCGGAATTTCACTGGCTCAGTCCCGTGTTAGCGGGAGTCGCGGGCTTTAACCGCCGGTCGGGAATTTTGGCTTCTGGCCAATCACCCTGCCCCGAAGAAACTTGATTTATGCAATAAAATTTTCACCGGCAAAATTAGTGTTTTCCAATTCACAGAAAACAAAAAAACCTACCTTTGTCATTATTAATAATTGTTCAAATTAAAACAATTAGCCATGAAACCTATGAAAATCAAACTGCTTTTGCTCATTTTTACTCTTTCATTTGGCAAATTTGGGCACACCCAAATCTGGTTTGCCGTCGAATCAGGAACTTCTGCCAATTTGTATTCGGTTGATTTTATTGATGGAGGAATCGGAATTGCTGTCGGAGCCTCCGGCACTGTGCTGAAAATGGCTGAAGGCGTTAGCAGTTGGGATTTAATCAATACCGGTTATTCCAATGATTTCAATGCTGTCAGAGTGATTGACAACGACCGGATCATCATTGGCGGTGATGGTGGACTCATCCTGCACTCAGCCGATAGCGGGACAACCTGGGAGGTGGTTCAGCAAAGCGGGCAAGACTATGACATTTATGGTCTCGACATTGACCGGATGAGCGGGCACGGCATTGCAGGTGGTTCCGGCAATACCCTGATTTGGACCAATAATTTCGGGTTGAACTGGACTTACATCGAAGGCGGGTACATGAGTAGTTACTATTGCGCCTGCATGGCCAATGCCGATTTTGGCGCTGTGGCAGGCAGCAATTCCATTTTCCAGCCCTTGATCGGTTATACGATGGATGGCGGACAATCGTTTACCGGGCAATCGTTTTACCCCACTTTTGGCGGTACCGGCAACGAAGGAAATGCAAGAGACTGCTACTTTTTCGATAGCGATAATGGCTTTTTTGTTGGCGCCTTGTGGGATGGTCAGGGTTTTATAACCAAAGAAATCAATTGGGGTACACAATTCTGGGATGCCATCGCATTTGACCAGCCCATCTACGCGGTTTCATTCCTCAACCAGGACAAAGGGGTGGTGGCCGGCGGCAACAATAACATTCCGCTGATTGCCGAAACCAACGATGGGGGCTATTCATGGGAATATGCTGAGGTAACGGGCGCCAACGGTAAGATGAACGACGTGGTTATGGTGGGAAGCACCGGATATGCCGTAGGGCAGAGCGGCGAAATACTGAAAAGAGACTACATGCCGGGCATAACTGAAGAAAATTTAGCGGGTAAGATTACCATCCGGCCAAATCCAGCGCCCGACTTTGCAACAATCCACATCAGCTTGCAATCATCACAGCCGGTTGAAATCGTTCTATACGATCTGGCAGGAAGAGTTTTGCAAAACGTATTTTCAGGAACGCTTCCGGCAGGATCAACTTCAATTGAAATGAATATTGATAACCTTCCCGCCGGATTGTATTACCTCAAATTGCAAGGCCGGGAGTTTTCAGCGAACGAGAAGGTGGTGGTGAGGTGATCGTGTAGCGGACTTTGTTCAGCGATTTAGTGGTTTCTGGATTTGGATTCCATGGATTGGCTGTTTCAATTGTTTTGCCGTTCATCGGCTGTCTTTCCTGAGTTTAGAACTTCATAAACAAAACTGTATTTCTCATCCTTCTCATTCTCCACTTCGTTGGTTGTGTAACCGATTAAGTCCATAGGAATTTGGGCGCCGGGAATCATTCTCCTCAATTGTATTGTCCTCCGGGGGCGAGGTAATTCGGTGTCCTTCACAACAAAAATGTCAATATCGCTATCATCCGAAGCTGTTCCGCTGGCATACGAGCCAAACAAAATGATTTTTTCAGGATCGTATCCGGAAGCAATCTTCCTAACTTTT
>JACZJL010000159.1 GCA_014860585.1 Bacteroidales bacterium
GGCATGGCAATATTTCCGTTTTTATCCATGGCAATGACTCCCCCGTTGGCGCCCATCGCTTTTAGCTTGTTGTTGATGATGTCATTTGCGGCAGTTTCGAGGGGTTCGTTCAGGTATTTCATCCTGGCGGAAATATCGTAAGCTACAACGTTACGGATGAAAAATTCGCCATGTCCGGTGGCTGAAACGCCGCAGGTTTTGTTGTCGGCATAAGTCCCGGCGCCAATCACCGGAGAGTCGCCTACGCGTCCGAACTTCTTGTTGGTCATCCCACCGGTGGAGGTTCCGGCAGCTATGTTTCCGTTTTTGTCCAAAGCGACACAGCCCACGGTTCCACTTTTCTCCTTAAATTCACTTTCTTTGGCTTTTTGGAGTGCATCCCAGCTTTCCTGGGTGAAAAACCAGGATGGGTCAACGATTTCGAGTCCCTGCTCCTGAGCAAATTTTTCAGCGCCCTGTTTGATCAGCATCACATGCGGGGATTTGTCCATTACCTTACGGGCAGCCGAAATCGGATTTTTGATGGTGGTTACATTGGCCACAGCTCCCGCATTCAGGGTTTTGCCATCCATGATGGAAGCATCGAGTTCATTTACACCATCGGCATTGAACACTGCTCCACGTCCGGCATTAAACAAAGGACAATCTTCCAGCAGTCGGATGGCAGCTTCTACGGCATCTAAACCGGAGCCGCCATTTTCCAGAATTTCTCCGCCGGCAAGCAAAGCGGCAGCAAGGCGTTCGTTGTATTCAGCCTGTTTTTCTTCCGTCAGGTTTTCGGGGTTCATAAATCCGGCGCCTCCGTGCACCACGATGGCCCATTCGGGTCGTGAAGGAGTTGCCACTTGTGGAGATTTTACAGGGTTGGTACACGAGAACATCAGGCCAAGAGCGACCAAGTTCAGGAAAAGGAAAACGTTTTTCATAGCGATTAATTGAGTGAAAGAATAATTCCCTTGATGTTGATTATGTCGAAAAGATCAGCTGCGGTGAGCAAAATGACAATAATGATCACCCATTGGACAAATTTAGCGCCGCGCTTCACGGCCATATGAGCTGCAATATAGGAACCTGCAATTGTCCCAACAGTCATCATCAGGCCATAGGCCCAGTGAATTTGGTTATTCAGCAAAAAAACAATGATCGTGAAAGGGGTGTAAAGCAACACTACAAAAACCTTGATGGCGTTGGCTTTAACAAGCTCGTAGCCGGCGCCGAGCACAATTCCTGCCAAAAGGAAATAACCCACACCTATCTGGATAAATCCTCCATACACCCCAATCAGGAAGAAAATTACTATCTGTTTGATGCTGATCTTTGCTTCGATAAGATCCTTGCGTTCTTTTACCCATCTCGAAGGATCGTAAATGATAAAAACCATCATCATGATAAGGATTATGCCGACAGCCCGTTCAAAAACCACTTCATTAATATCAACAGCAATATAGGCGCCTATTATCGAACCGATAACCGCAGGAATAGATAGCCAGAGTGCTTTGCGGGTTTCGAGGACTTTTTTTTGTTTAAAACTGGCAGCTGCTGTAAGCGTTTGTACAAGCACTCCAATCCGGTTTGTTCCGTTAGCCACTGTTGGCGGAAGACCTAACATCATCAGCACCGCAAGGGAAATGATGGAACCACCACCGGCAAGGGTGTTGATAAATCCGACCAAAGCCCCGGAAATGGTCAGGGATAAGATTTCAAACCAGCTCATATTTCAACTTTTAATTTTCCTGTAAGTTTTAAAGCAGCCGACACAATGCCCGCAGCATCATAACCACACTCGCTCCAGAGTTGATGTTGAGAGCCATGTTCGATAAAACGATCGGGAATACCCAGTCTCACTATATTTCGTTTAAACCCAAGGTCGTTCATCAGTTCAATCACTGCCGATCCGAGTCCGCCAGTGATCGCTCCATCTTCAACAGTAATGATGGACTCGAATGTTCTGAAAATCTCTGTCAACAACTCTTTATCGATTGGTTTTAGGAACCGGATATCTGCGTGAGTAGCGTTTATTCCCTTTTTTTCAAGAGATTCGCATGCTTTCACTACTTCATTTCCTATGGGCCCTATCGAGATAATTGCAAGGTCTTTTCCTTCCCCGATTATTCGACCTTTACCGATTTCCAGAGCTGAGAAAGGTGTTTTCCAGTTTTTCATTGTACCCCGTCCTTTCGGGTAGCGAATGGCAAAAGGGCCTTTATTTTCGAGTTGGGCAGTGAACATCATATTCCTGAGTTCCTCTTCATTCATTGGGGAGCAGATGGTCAAATTGGGAACTGTTCGAAGGTAGGCCAGATCAAATGCGCCATGGTGAGTGGGACCATCCTCGCCCACCAGCCCTGCGCGGTCGAGGCAGAAGACCACATTGAGGTTTTGCAGCGCCACATCGTGGATTAGCTGGTCGTAGGCTCGTTGCATAAAGGTGGAGTAAATATTGCAAAATGGCAGAAACCCTTCAGTAGCCATCCCGGCGGCAAAAGTGACCGCGTGTTGCTCGGCAATTCCCACATCGAAAGTGCGCTCCGGCATTTTGATCATCATCATATCAAGCGAGCAGCCCGTGGGCATGGCCGGGGTAATTCCTATGATTTTGGGATTCATTTCGGCCAGCTCGATGATTGTTCTCCCGAACACAACCTGGTATTTTGGAGGCTGAACATGATCACAGGGTTCTTTGGCAATCAGTTCTCCGGTTTTCTTGTTAAATGTTGATGGTGGCGCATGATAGATCACCGGCTGTTTCTCAGCGAGTTCAAGCCCTTTTCCCTTCGTGGTAATGATGTGCAGCAATTTCGGTCCGGGAATGTTCCTGATGTCTCTCAGTAATTTTGTTAAACGCAATACATCGTTCCCGTCAACCGGTCCAAAGTACCGGAAATTGAACGCTTCGAAAAGGTTACTTCGCCTGAGAATACTTCCTTTCACGGCATTTCCCACCTGCTTGACCACAGCGCGGGTGTTGGCGCCGTATTTTGTACCTCCGCCCAGCAGGTGCCAGATCTTGTCTTTTAGGCGGTTGTAGGTTTTTGATGTGACGATGTTGGCTAAGTAATCCTTGATTGCGCCGACATTTTTGTCAATGGCAATCCCATTGTCGTTGAGAATAATCAACAGATTGGGGTTGTTTACCCCTGCATTGTTCAGTGCTTCGATGGCCATTCCGCCGGTCATGGCGCCATCGCCGATCACTGCGATATGATGACGATCATTGAGGTTTTTCATTTTGGCCGCTACTGCCATTCCCAAAGCAGCGGAGAGAGATGTGGATGAATGCCCTACGCCGTAAGCATCATACTCGCTTTCTAACATTTTCGGAAATCCGCTTATCCCCTTGAATTTTCGGTTGGAATGGAAAAGATCGCGCCGGCCTGTGAGAATTTTATGACCGTAGGCCTGGTGCCCAACATCCCAGATCAGCTTGTCGTCGGGTGTATTGAACACATAGTGCAGCGCCACCGTCAGTTCCACCACGCCAAGGCTCGCCCCGAGATGGGCGGGGTTGTTGGACACAGCATCAATGATAAACTCCCGCAGTTCGTTGCAAACTGCAGGCAGTTCAGCCTCGTCAATCTTTTTCAGATCAGCAGGGCTGTTGATCCCGGGTAAATATTTGTAGGAGGGTGTATCCATAGTTTATTAAGCTCCAAATAGCAAATGGCAAAAAACAAATAATTTCGAATTAAAAATTTCAAACAACCAAACCAGTTTGAAATTTTTGAATTTTATCTTTGGTAACTTATTTGTTGTTTGGTAGTTGTGATTTGTTTTTTCTTTTATAGCATTCCGAGTTCAAACTTTCCTTCTTCCGAAATCATATCTTCATCCCATGTTGGCTCAAAAGTCAGTTCAACGTCCACACCTTCAACTCCGGGAACTGCAGCCACTTTTACTTCCACTTCTACCGGCAAACTTTCTGCCACCGGGCAGTTGGGCGAAGTGAGGGTCATGAGCACATGCACCTCGTTGTCGTCCGTAACATCCACCTCATAAACCAATCCCAATTCCCAGATATTTACCGGAACTTCCGGATCAAAAATTGTTTTTAGCGCCTCAATTACAGCTTCTTTGATTGCCTTTTTATCGCTTAACTCTGTCATTGCTGATTCTCCTTTGTTTCATATTTGGTTTTAAATACAATGGCGTACATTTTCATTTGTTTGATCATCGAAACCAGTCCGTTAGACCGTGTCGGTGAAAGGTGTTCCTTCAGCCCTATATCGTCTATGAACCCAAGGTTGGCGTTGATGATCTCATCTGGCGTATTTCCTGATAACACCCTGATCAACAGGTTCACAATTCCTTTGGTAATCACAGCGTCGCTGTCAGCGGTGAACCAAACCCTCCCATCTTTATACTCGGCCTGCAGCCATACGCTGGACTGGCAGCCGGTGATCAGGTTGTTTTTGATTTTGTATTTGGGGTCAATCATGGGCAGGTCTTTGCCCATTTCGATCAGGTAGTTGTATTTTTCGAGCCAGTCGGCAAACAGGCTGAACTCTGATACTATTTCATGTCCTTTAGCTTCAATTGTATTCATGATCAATGTTTCGATAGATTTTATAATAACATATCACGTGTTTTTTTGATCGCTATTTCGAGCAAATCAATTTCTTCAAGGGTGTTGTAAATGGCAAAAGAAGCCCTTATAAATCCGGGTATTCCATAAAAATCAACCAAAGGCTGGGTGCACAGGTGACCTGTGCGCACTGCCACTCCGAATTTGTCTATAATCGTTCCTGCATCGTAAGGGTGAATGCCGTCCATATTGAACGAAATTGCCCCGGTTTTATGGGCTGCCTGCCCGTAAAAGGTAATACCGCCGATGCCTTTCAGTTTTTCTGTTCCGTAGGCAAGCAGGTCATTTTCGTGTTTGGAGATTACATCAAAACCAATGTTGTTGATGAATTTAATAGCGGCGCCAAGTCCAAGCACTCCTGAAACGTTTGGAGTTCCTGCCTCAAATTTGAAAGGCAGCTGATTGTATGTTGTCTCTTCAAAAGTGACACTTGAAATCATCTCTCCTCCACCCTGGTAAGGAGACATTTTATCCAGCAGTGCCTCTTTTCCGTAAAGCACCCCAACTCCCATCGGCCCATACATTTTATGACCGGAAAAGCAGTAAAAATCACAATCGAGCTCCTGAACGTCAACCTTTAAGTGCGACACCGCCTGCGCACCGTCAATCAAAACAACTGCTCCGGTCTCATGTGCCTTGCTGATTATTTCTTTAATCGGGTTGATGGTTCCTAGGGCATTGGAAACATGGGTGACTGCTACCAGCTTTGTCCGTTCATTAAGGAGTTGTTCAAAATTTTCTATGATCAATTCTCCTGATTTAGTGATAGGACATACTTTCAATGTTGCGCCGGTGTGCCGGCAAAGCATTTGCCAGGGCACAATATTGCTGTGGTGTTCCATCCAGGTGATCAGAATTTCGTCGTCTTTTCCCAAAAAAGTGTTGCCGTAAGCCGTTGCAACAAGGTTGATAGACTCTGTGGTTCCTTTGGTAAAAATGATTTCGGAAGTGTTGCCGGCATTGATGAAATTGCAGACTTCCCGTCGGGTCTGTTCGAACGAAGTAGTGGCCTCCTGGCTCAGAAAGTGTACCCCGCGATGTATGTTGCTGTTTTCTGATTCGTAGTATTCTTTCAGCCGGTTGATGACTGAGCAGGGCTTGTGAGTAGTGGCTGCATTATCGAAATAAACATATGGTTTTCCGTAAATCTGCCGCTCCAAAGCCGGGAATTCCTGTCTTATCTTTTGAATATTTCTGTTCACCTAAGTTGTCATTTGTTAAAGGGGCGCAAATTAGTAAAAAATATCACGATCATCCGGTAAAAGTTTATTTCTCGTTTGCTCCATGTTCTTCATCTTTCAGTATTTTTTTCACTTTCAACTGGTCGATAACCAGGCGGCGGCGAAGTAGATCAAGGTCGCGGAATCTCTTTTCGTCCCTTGTGTGTTCGAGGAAAAAAAGCCTTATGTGCTGGCCATAAATATCTTTGTCGAAATCAAAAATATTCACTTCAATCGTAAGATGGTGCTCGTTGAGCGTGGGCCGAATGCCAATGTTGCTCATCCCCTTGTACATTTTCCCTTCACACTCAACCAGCGTGGCATATACACCATAATAAGGGATCAGTTTTTCGGGTTCGTCAGGATGGATGTTGGCTGTTGGGAAGCCAAGTGTTCGGCCTATCTGGTTCCCCATCACCACCTTTCCACTGATCGAATAATGAAAACCCAGCAGTTTAGCGGCTAGTTTCATATCTCCCAGCTTAATGGCATCCCTTATCCTGGTGCTGCTGACAGGTATGCCATCCATGTCTTCCATCTCAACCTGCTCAACACTGAAACCGTGATTACCGGCCATCTGGCGCAAAAAATGAATGTCACCCTTACGGTCTTTTCCAAACTGATGATCATAACCAATGATCAGCTTTGCGGGTTTAATAGGCTGGAAAACGTAACTTATTAAAAAACTTTCGGAACTGAGTTGGGAAAATTCTTTGGTAAAATGTATAATAAAGAGATGATCAATGCCAAGCTGTTCAAACAGTTGAACGCGCTCGTCCATCGAAAGTATCAATTTGAGGTTGTAACCGGGCTGCACAACTTTGCGCGGGTGGGGTTCAAAGGTGATCAACACGCTTTCACCTTCGAGCAAACGTGCTTCATCCACAACTTTTCGAATGACCATCTGATGCCCGACATGCACACCATCAAAGGTTCCGATGGTTACAACGGGATTTTTCAATTCACCAAAATCAGCAACATCTTTATAAATCTTCACGAATTAAGTCCTTTGGAAATTTGATTTTACAAATCCTTTTTCAATCAGGTATTCAGCAATCTGAACGGCATTTGTCGCGGCGCCTTTACGCAGGTTATCGCTGACAATCCATAGGTTAACGGCATTTGCAACGGAATGGTCTCTCCTGATCCGGCCAACAAAAACATCATCTTTATCTTCGGCAAAAAATGGCATGGGGTAAAACGCTGACGAAGGATCATCCTGCACGGTCACACCGGGCATTTCGTGCAGAAGCCGAAAGATTTCATCCATCTCAAAAGCCTCATTAAACTCTACATTTACCGATTCGGAGTGTCCTCCATAAACCGGGACCCTCACTACTGTAGCAGTGACCTGAATCGAATGATCTCCTAATATTTTCCTTGTTTCGTCTACCAGTTTTTGCTCCTCAGAGGTGTACCCGTCATCATTGAAGTTCCCGCCGTGAGGAATCAGGTTGAGGTCAATCCGGTGAGGGTAAAACCTGTCATAAGGCAAATCACTGCGCTCACCGGAAAGCTGGTTCATGCCTTTCATTCCTGATCCTGTGACGGATTGGTAAGTAGAAACAACAATGCGTTTGATCCTGAATTTGTGATGCAGGGGGGCAAGCGCCACAACCATTTGTATTGTTGAACAATTAGGGTTGGCAATCAGGTATTGGCCGGGTTTGATGGCATTGCCGTTTACTTCGGGAACTATGAGCGGAACATCCTCAAACATGCGCCAGGCCGATGAATTGTCGATCACAAAAGTCCCCTGGCCGGCAAAACGGCCTGCCCAGTTACGGGAAGTTTCAGCTCCGGCCGAAAACAGCGCTATATCTGGCTTGGCTGCTAAAGCCTCTTCCATCGATACCACCGGAAATGTTTTGTCCCCAAAAGGGATATTTCTACCGACTGACCGCTCGGAGGCAGTTAAAATTAATTTACTGAAATTTACCTTACGCTCTTCGAGCACCTTCAACATCTTGCTCCCAACCAGCCCGGTTGCACCGGCAACGGCAATTATCATGTTCCAGCAGTTTTGATTTTTGGCAAAAGTACTACATTTACAAATTCGTTTTTCAACACTAAATACGATGGTTATGAGGCTTTATTTCATCATCCTGCTTTTGTTTCCTTTTCTGCTGATCGGGCAGGTATTTGACGATTTCAGTGATGGAGATTTTAACCAAAATCCTGTGTGGGCTGGCGATGCTAACGATTTTACAGTCAACAGTTTATATCAGTTACAGTCGAATGCATTGGAAACCGGTATTTCACATCTGGCCACGCCCTTTCAGATGAATGGAGAAACAGAATGGCGCTTCTGGATCAGGCTTAACTTTGCCCCTTCCGATAATAACCTGGCGCGGGTTTACCTGGCGAGCGATCAGCAGAATATCGAAGGAACTGTGAATGGTTATTTTCTCCGTTTCGGCGAAAACCTCTCCAATGATGCTATTGAGTTATACAGGCAAAACGGAGAAACAACGACGTTAATCTGCCGTGGGTCCAATGGACTGATTGCCGGTGCTTTTCAATTTTGGGTGCGTGTGCGACAAGATCAGGCAGGCAACTGGACCATTGAAACCGATAATGCCGGTTTTGGTGCTTACCAGACCGATGCCACTGGTTTTGACAACCAGATCAATACTTCTGCATTTATGGGAGTTTATTGCAAATACACTACTTCAAACGCGAAGAATTTCTTTTTTGATCAACTTTATGCCGGGCCGGTGGTGATGGATACCAACCCGCCACAGCTCATGAAACTCGAAGCACAGAGCGCCAGCGTGCTCGATCTGTATTTCAACGAAGCATTGTTACCGGCCCCGGTTGCTAATATCCAGAACTATATTGTCAGCAATAACATTGAGTATCCTGTAACTGCTGTGCTCGATATTCAAAATCCAGGCAAAATTCGATTAACTTTCGACAGGCCATTTCCCAATGGAATGTCGTTGACGATCACAATCCAAAACATGACCGACCTTGCAGGAAATGTGTCACCCCCGATTGAGGCTGGTTTCATGTGGTTCCTGTCGTCAGCATTTGATGTGCAGATCAACGAAATTATGGCCGATCCTGACCCACCGGTCGAATTGCCAAACCAGGAATACCTTGAGCTGTTAAATCAGACTGGCAAACTAATTGACCTTGAAGGCTGGAAACTGATTATTGGTACAACGGAAAGAATATTCGAAACAGTTTTACTGCAACCCGAAGGATTTTTGATTATCGGGCATGAAAACGCGGAACCATCCCTTGCTGAATTTGGCCCATTTTATGGGTTCTCCGGATTTCAACTAACAAACGCCGGGCAAACTATCATCCTGAAAAACCCTTTCAACCAGGTGATTTCAACCATAACCTACAAAGATGATTGGTATGGTGATGCCAACAAAGAGACTGGAGGCTGGTCGCTCGAACAAATCGATCCGGCCAACCCATGCGGCGGAGGAAACAACTGGACAGCTTCAAAAAGCCAATCAGGAGGTACACCCGGCGCTGTTAATTCCGTAAATGCTGACAATCCCGATTTGATTCCACCTTTTGCCTCCCGGATTGAAGTGATCAGCGCTACAGAAATTACCCTGCATTTTTCCGAGCCAATGGACAGCACGTTATTATCCAATGCATTTGCTTACCAGATTAACCCAACCATCGGACAACCAGTGTCTGCAACACCGATACAACCGGAGTACCGGGCGGTTTTGCTTACACTCAATACTTCAACTCCAATTCAGCAAAACATCATTTATACACTTGCAGTTTCCTCAGATTTTTCCGATTGCGCGGGAAATATTATTGATCGAAACCGAATCGTGCAGTTTGGGTTGCCACAACCTGTGCTTGAAAATAATATTGTGATTAACGAAGTGTTGTTTAATCCCAGAGAGGATTTTGTAACAGGGGTTGATTTTGTTGAAATTTACAACCGATCTGATAAAATACTGGATATGAGTACCCTTGTGCTGGCAACTGAAGATATGTTAACAGGCGAAATCACTTCAGTAAAAAATATCTCTGAAGAAGGATTGCTGTTTTTCCCTGGCGCCTGGCTGGTTTTAACCACTGACCCCGATATTGTCATGCAACAATATTTCGCCGAAAATCCCGAAGCATTTGTGAAAATGGCTTCTTTGCCGCAGTACAGCAATTCCGATGGGGTTGTAATACTAGCCACCAAAGGATTGGGATTGATTGATCGGATGGCATACAGCGAAAATATGCATGTGCCGCTGCTGACCTCTTTTAAAGGGGTTTCGCTGGAACGGATAAATTATGAACGGCCATCAACTGATATCACCAACTGGCATTCAGCTGCCGAAGATGCCGGTTACGCCACACCGGGTTATAAAAATTCACAATTTTCCGAAGCAATCTACATTGACGATCCTATTACTGTTGATCCTGAAATTTTTTCACCTGATTTGGATGGTAGGGACGACGTGCTTAATATTAATTACAGGTTTGATCAGCCGGGTTATGTAGCTACAGTCACGATTTACGATTCACGCGGGCGGCTTGTTCGTAAGCTGGTCAACAATGAACTGCTTGGAAGTGAGGGAACTTTCAGCTGGGATGGGATTACTGATGATAACCAGAAGGCCCCGATTGGCATTTATGTCATCTTCTTCGAGGTTTTCAATACTGCTGGTTCGGTGAATAAGTACAAGAAAACTGCGGTGTTGGGGGGAAGGTTGAATTAGAAAGGCTAATTCAGGCTGGGATTAAACGATTACAGATCTGAAATTTGATGATAAAAACAAAAACAATTTACTTGCACGGACTAAACAGTTATCCGATCCCGGAGAAAGTTGAAATGCTCGAAAATGCCGGATTTGATGTGTATGCACCACAACTGGACTATCGCGGTGAACCGGCGCTTTTCACCCGTTTGCGGCAAGAGATTATT
>JACZJL010000160.1 GCA_014860585.1 Bacteroidales bacterium
GGTCAGGCGTGACCAACAATCCGGTGCTTGCCGGAACAGGAAACGATCTTTACATTTACGGGTCGTTGATCTTGTCCGCTAACATGACGTTCAATTATGCAGGACGTGTTTATTTAAAGTCAACTGCAGCCGGCAACAATATTTTTACAGCAGGTGTACCACTTGATAATAACGATATCTATTTTTACGGATCAGGCGGTGGATGGACACTGATTGATGATCTGAATCTGGGGTCGGAGACGCTTTACCTGATGGAAGGTGCACTGAATACAAACAATCAGAATGTAGTGGCCGGCATCTTTAATTCAAACTATTCAGGTAATACCAGGGCGCTGAATCTTGGCTCATCCGAAATTGCACTCTCTTCAACTTCAGATCAGGCGCTACGTTTTGATCCCACCGGTATGACTTTCGATGCAGGGACTTCATTGATTCGCTTTACGGGGGCAGGTTCGGGCATGTACAATGTTAGCGGCAGCGGATTGGCTTTTCATGACGTGGTTTTTGAGGCTTTGACAGGTACCGTTAATGTTTACAACAATGGCAGTTTCAATGATATTGTGTTCAACAGTGCCGGTACAAGCAACCTCCGTTATGGTAACACAGTAAACAGTGTCATTTTTAATGGCAATGGCAATATCTATGACAATAACAACAACATCAATACCTTAGTATTCAATGGGGATGGATGGATCAGAAGTACTTCTGCAACCTCCAACAATATTTTTGGCCATGTTACCATGAACGGCAATGGAGTTATCAATGGCTCGAACGAATTTGGAACACTTGTCTTTTCAGCAGGTAAGCAATATACCCTCCAGTATGCACGTACCCAAACCATCCTTAATGATCTGATTGCAGAAGGTGCCGAAACAGAGGTGATCAACATTATTTCATCTTCGGCAGGTAACGTTTCTACTTTTTACAAAGATGGCGACCCTGTGGTGGTGAATTATGTTTCGTTAAAGGACAATGCCGCTGCCGGTAGTGCAACATTCACCGCCAATAACTCTATTGATCTGGGAAATAATCCAAACTGGATCATCAATGCTCCCGGAGGGAAAGATTTTTATTGGATCGGCGGAACGGGCAACTGGGACAATCCGGCCAACTGGTCGCTTTCCAGTGGAGGGCCTGCCGGTACTGGCATTCCAACGGTACTGGATAATGTGTTTTTCGATGGCAATTCATTTAGTGCGCCTGGCCAGGTAGTGACGCTGATCGGAGATGCTTCCAATAATGTCCGTTTTATCAATATGAACTGGACGGGTGCTACCAATAATCCCACACTGGCAGGCGCCGCTGGGATTAATCTGCGTATTCACGGCTCGCTCACCCTGATTCCCGATATGATTTATAATGTACTGGGGCCGGTTTATTTCCACGCTACCGAACCCGGGCAAACCATTACAACAGCAGGAGTTGTACTGGATAAAAACAACATGTATTTTAGCGGTGATGGCGGCGAATGGACTTTGCAGGATGAATTGAATATTGGAACCCGAACTTTATTCCTGGAATTTGGGACATTAAATACCAACAATCAGAATGTAGTGGCCGGCATTTTTAATTCAGATTTTTCAGGTAATGCCAGAGCGCTGAATCTTGGCTCATCCGAAATTACACTCTCTTCAACTTCAGATCAGGCGTTGCGTTTTCATCCCACCGGTATGACTTTCGATGCAGGGACTTCATTGATTCGCTTTACGGGTGCGGGTTCAGGCATGTACAATGTTAGCGGAAGCGGATTGGCTTTTCATGATGTGGTTTTTGAGGCTTTGACAGGTACCGTTAATGTTTACAATAATGGCAGTTTCAATGATATTGTGTTCAACAGTGCCAGTACAAGTACTCTCCGTTATGGTAACACAGTAAACAGTGTCATAT
>JACZJL010000161.1 GCA_014860585.1 Bacteroidales bacterium
GCTTTGAAAAATTTTTCACGCAATTTTTCCCTCACATAGCTGGTAATTTGCTCTGGCGCCCAATCTTCCGGCGTACCAAATTTTTCGTGAAACAATGCTGAAACCTCCTCCTTCGATTTGTGCATGGCCGGGGTTACGATGTGATACGGCTTTTCGCCGGCTATCTGAACTATGTATTCCCCCAGATCAGTCTCCACTACCTCAATTGATGCCTTTTCCAGCGCATGGTTCAATTCGATCTCTTCCGTAATCATTGATTTCGATTTAACCACCACCTGTGCTTCATATTTTTGCATCAGGTTCAGTATCTCTTTTACAGCTTCATCTGCAGTTGGCGCCCAGATGATATGTCCACCATTGCGTTCGAAATTTACTTCAAATTCATTGAGGTATTTGTCGAGTTTCTCCAACACCTTGTGCTTTATAGAAGCAGCACGGTTTTTAGCGACTTCCAGATTTTTATATTGCCGCTTACCGTTTATCACAGCAGCGTCGTACTTGCCGATGTTGTATTTGATCTTTTTACGATGTTGGAGATCAAAAGTAATCTTTTCCGAATCCTTCACAAACTTCTTGGATAGCTCTGACATCTCTTTTCTTTTTAGTTTTTAATGGATTAATCTGGAAATTTTATTCACTCTCTGCTCATGTCGCCCGCCTTCGAAATCCGTCGAAAAGAAAACCTTCACGGCCTCCGCTGCCTCTGCAAAATCAATAAATCGTCCTGGCAGAGCAATGATATTTGCATTGTTGTGCAACCTCGATAACCTGGCTTGTTCAATGCTCCAGCAAAGTGCTGAGCGCACTTCCGGATACTTGTTGGCGGTCATATTGGCGCCTTGCCCGCTACCACAAATGATAATTCCTTTTTCAAACTCACCCCTGTTTATCGCAAAAGCCACCTGGTGTACAAAATCGGGATAGTCGACACTTTCTTCGGAGAAAGTTCCGAAGTCTTTAAATGTAAAACCCTCCTTTTCGAGTGTTTTTATCAGGAAAAATTTTAATTGAAATCCTGCGTGGTCACTGCCGATTGGGATAACTTTTTGTGCTGCCGCCATTTACTGTTTTGTTGATAAAATTTTGCTCAAAAGTAAAGATAAATTCTAAAGCAGACTTTTTCCTTTAAATACTTTACCAAAAATAACTATCATTTAAATAGTTATAGACTAATACTTTACATGCAAATTCCAGGATGTAACCGATTGGTGCCAACTTTCAGCTGAAAAAGTGCCATTGTCTGCAAACGCTGTAATTTCAAACCATTACATTTATCAACAGAAAACTGTCAATTGTTGTTGATGAAAGTTTTTAAAAACTGATAAGTTTCGACGTTATCAACATTTCGGGCAGAAATTGGGTTGATCCAAAAAGTTAATTCCTCTTTCTACCAATTTTAAGTTGTTCTGTTAACACCAAAAATTAAAAACCCGGACAGATTTTATGAAATGATAATTTTGTACGCTGGTATGTTGAATTGGTGACAACTTTTACTCGACACACAAAATCAACAGTTTAGAATTTAATAACTGTTACTTCGATGTTAATAAGTAATGAAAAATGATAAAAACAAGCTTTTCATCGTTAAGTTTTAAGCCTTTTCAACAGGCTATTATAATTATTATATTTTTTAAAATAAGTAAATAATAATATGATTCCTTCACAAAGCGATTCAGCCAAAGAGAAAAAAGATTCCGATCTTGTCGCCAAAATTAAACAATTGAAAAAAGAGAAAAATGCTGTTTTGCTGGC
The DNA here is from genome assembly GCA_014860585.1 of Bacteroidales bacterium. NCBI lineage: Bacteria > Pseudomonadati > Bacteroidota > Bacteroidia > Bacteroidales > Bacteroidales bacterium. Next base: position 1,753 of record JACZJL010000161.1, read on the forward strand.
GCATTATTACCAGGTTCCCGAAATCCAGGATATTGCCGATTACATTGGCGACAGCCTTGGCCTGGCTCAACAGGCCACATCTACTAACGCCGACATGATCGTATTTGCCGGCGTGCATTTCATGGCCGAAACCGCAAAGATACTAAGTCCTGAAAAAATAGTTGTACTCCCTGATCTTGCTGCCGGCTGCTCATTGGCCGACTCATGTCCTCCTGATGAATTTAAAAAGTTCAAAGATAATTATCCGAATCATATTGTGATTTCATACATCAATTGCTCTGCGGCCATAAAAACCATGTCGGATGTGATTTGTACTTCGGGAAATGCCGTGAAACTGGTTGAGTCGTTTCCAAAAGAACAGAAAATCATTTTTGCGCCGGATAAAAACCTTGGAGGTTACATCAACAGGATTACCGGCCGAAACATGGTACTTTGGGATGGAACCTGCGAGGTGCACGACATCCTGACCACCGAATCCATCATCAACATGAAAGTTGCCAATCCTGATGCAAAACTGATAGCTCATCCCGAGTGCCAGGCTGCAGTTCTCGAACTGGCGGACTTCGTTGGCTCAACTACTGCCATGTTGAAATTTACCAAAAAAGATGATGCTAAAAAGTATATCGTCGCTACCGAAAGCGGTATTCTGCACCAGATGAAAAAAGACTCGCCGGAGAAAGAGTTTCTCATTGTTGCCAAAGATGAGACCTGTGCCTGCAACGACTGCCCTTACATGAAAATGAACACCTTGCAGAAGTTGTACCTGTGTATGAAAAACGAGCAACCTCAGATTCATCTGTCCGATGAAGTGATTCAAAAAGCCCGACTCCCAATCGAACGAATGCTCGATATTTCAAAATCACTCGGACTCATCTGATGATACTTCTTCTTTTTTGGCTTTTGCAATCAGTTTTCCACCACGAACAGTAGCGCCAATCACAATGCCGGCACTCACGATTACAACGTTTTTGATAATGTATTGACCTTCGAGGGTGAGAGCATAGGGAAATGTAGTGAATACTTCACCGGGAAAAAGAAATATCGGTGTAAAAGTTCCGATCATTTGTAAGTAAAGCAGCAGCAATGTTTCCCGCAAGAACAGGTTAAAGATCAACCCGAGGCCAATCATTGTTTCGAGCAATGCCAGCGAGATGATAATAAACTTCGGACTGAATAATCCGAAAGTTAACGTGTCAATGGTATTGATGGCAAGGTCTTCAGCAGGGCTGGCGCCTTGGAAAAATTTCAGCATTCCGTACCAAAGGAAAATGATCCCGATACTATACCTGAGTAATGAAATTCCGTTTTTAGCCATCCAGTTGGTTACCGTTATATCAACCTTGTGAAAGTTGTTGCCTCTTGCAATTTCGTTTATCATTGTGTTTTAGTTTGGATATTGATAAAACAGAAAAACAAGTGAAAAGGTTTTCATGCTGATCCCAGGCTTTTTTAAATGGAGTTGTGCCCATTTATTGCAGTCTCAAGTTCCATTTTGACTATTTTTGTCGGGATAAGTTTACATCAACTAATCATGAGTAAAGGTAACCAAAACATCATTATTTACAACACACCGGATGGAAAGGCCAGTGTACCGCTTTTTGCAAAAGATGGTTCTGTTTGGATGAACCAAAGCCAACTTGCTGAACTTTTTGACACCTCTGTTCCCAACATCAGTATGCACATAACTAACATACTAAAAGAAAATGAGTTAAGTAGAATTTCAGTTATTAAGGATTACTTAACAACTGCCTCTGACGGGAAGGAATACAAGGTTACATTTTATGCCCTTGATATGATCCTTGAATCAGATAACAACTAAAAAATAACGGAAGATGAAAAAACCTGTCAATCCTGCTGAAATAGTAAATTTCAGGAGCATGCG
>JACZJL010000162.1 GCA_014860585.1 Bacteroidales bacterium
CTATACTTCATCCATGGCCCCAAAACCAACCTGAAAAATTCAGCCGGCACTTCGTAATGCTGCTCGTTGGCTTCCTGCGTCCCAATGGCAATGGGGCTTTGTTTTAACTCTTCAATCAGCAGGTTCATTTTCTCCTGTTGAGATTCCCCTGATTCACACTTTTCTATGTGAAGCCTGTTTCTTAGCATTTTTCGGATCGCCAGCCTTATAAAAACATCAGGTATTAGTTCATTTTTCAAAAGGTATTCAATCATTTTTGCGGGTATTTAGCGGTGCTAAGGTAAATAATGTTGTGAAATAGTCGCCGGGCTGCTTCCAACCTTAAAGCTTATATTTTGAACCAAAGCAACAACCATTTTGTTGTTTCATAAAATCCATGATTATGATTTTAAGATTCAGAAAGTTACTATTCAGCCTCCTATTCATTCTACTCATAAGTCCGTCATTCTCACAAATCCCCGTAATGAATTTCAGCCAGTTGGAACCACTGCTGCACAAGTCAAACGACACCACGTATGTGATCAATTTCTGGGCTACCTGGTGTAAGCCATGTGTTGACGAATTGCCGGCATTTGAGGAGTTGAACCGGAAATACAGCAACAAACCGGTGAAGGTGTTGCTTGTCAGTATGGATTTTGTCCGAAACCTCGAAAGCCGGGTGATCCCCTTTATTGCGGACAACAACCTGAAATCGGATATTATCCTGCTGAACGACCCCAAGAGCCACCAATGGATCGATAAAGTGAGCCCGGAGTGGTCGGGATCAATTCCTGCAACATTGATCTACAACAGGAGCAAACGCAGTTTTTATGAGCGGACTTTTCATTTCGACAAGCTTGAATCTGAGTTAAAACTGCATCTCTGATTTGAACCAAAGCATCGCTTCTGCGTTTTTAAGTCGTTGCTTTTTTATTGAATGAACGTTCTTTTCTTTACATAAAACTACAAATCAATTATTTAACTTAAATTTTATCAACATGAAAAATGTGTTTTTAACTTTATTGGTCGCTTTTCTATTTTCAACCTCAACCATGGCCGATGGATTGAAATCCGGTGATGCCGCTCCCGGATTTAAACTGCAAAATGTAGATGGCACTTACGTTTCACTTGATGATTATAAAGATCAGAAGGGCGTTGTCGTCATTTTTACCTGTAATCATTGCCCCTATGCTATTGCATACGAAGACCGCATCATTGGAATTCACAACAAGTTTGCTGAAAGAGGCTACCCGGTTGTTGCCATCAATCCCAATGACCCAGAGGTTCAACCGCAGGATTCTTTTGACCTGATGCAGCTGAGGGCTGAAGAGAAACAATTTCCGTTTCCCTATCTTTTTGACGAGGGACAAAAGGTTTATCCAACCTACGGTGCAACACGCACTCCCCATGTCTACCTGCTGAGCAATACTGATGAAGGGTTCAAAGTGGCTTACATTGGCGCTATTGACGATAATTACCAGGAAGCGGATAAAGTAGAAGAAAAATTTCTGGAAAACGCCATCATTGCACTGATGGAAGGCAGAACCCCGGAAACTTCTGAAACCAAAGCCATTGGTTGCACCATCAAAGCGAAGAAGAACTAAATTTGGAACAGTGATTCGTTTGAAACAGAGCCGGAGCGATACCTGAAATGTAGTTCCGGCTTTTTAATACCGTTTTTTTTTAACAGAGGATAAGCAACCCACACAGTCGTTTAGCCGTCTGTTTAAGCAAAACAAAAGCAATTAAATTCATCAATAATCGTTTTGCAACTTAATATTCATTTACTTCATACAGCTGTGAACCGTAATACCCTACTTCATCTTACAACAATCTTAATCCTGATCCTATCAGCGCTACCCTCGTTTGGGCAGAATGGCGGTAATGCTGTTTACAAATTCCTGAATCTTACGAGCTCGGCCAGGTCAGCAGCTTTGGGTGGTAACTTCATGGCGGTGAAAGACGGGGATTTGTCACAGGCACTTTTCAACCCTTCAGTGATTTCACCGGAAATGGATAATCAACTGTCGATGAGCTTTGTGGATTATTTTGCCGGGGTGAATTACGGTTTTGCCAGCTATGCCAACTCTTTCGAAAAAATTGGCTCCTATGCAGCCACCATCCAGTATCTCAGCTATGGTGATTTTACCTATGCCGACCAAACCGGGCAAACAGCCGGTACTTTTAAAGCCAGCGAATTGGCCCTCAACTTTGGATGGGGTCGTCAGTTAGATTCTCTTTTTACGATTGGTGCAAATATGAAATTCATTTACTCCGGTTTTGAAGATTACCAAAGCTACGGGCTTGCGGTGGATGTGGCCGGTAGTTATGTAAACCCTGAGCACCGGCTGATTGTGTCCCTGATTGCGCGAAACATTGGTACACAACTGAAACCCTATGTTTCAGGAAACACCGAAACCCTCCCGCTCGAGATCAATTTAGGAATGTCGCAACGATTAAAACATTTGCCGTTCCGTTATTCTATCCTGCTCACCAATCTTCAAAAATGGGATTTATCCTACGACGATCCAAATGATCCCGACAACAAAGTTGACCCGATCACCGGAGAAGTTATTGAAGCCGATGGCGTTAGTGAGTTTCTGGACAATGCTATGCGCCATGTAGTGATCGGCGGTGAATTTCTGCCCACAAAAAATTTCACGATAAGATTTGGGTACAACTACCAGCGCCGCCAGGAACTTGGCGTTACCAACAAAATGGGCACAGTTGGCTTTTCCTGGGGTATCGGGCTTCGTATCTCTAAATTTAAACTCGACTACTCAAGAGCTACCTACCACCTGAACGGATCGCCCAACTATTTCACCATCAGCACCAACCTGTCGGAATTATTTTGATTCCTGCATTGTTCTTCATTATTGAGGTAATAGTACATATCAAGCAAAACATTTTTTTTGATCTCATCAACAACAATACGTAAACCTCATTGGCCTGATTCTTAGTGATAAAATTTCACCTCCTGGTAAACATAATACTTTAAATACCTGTTAATTAACAAATATTAATAAGGTTAGAACCCAACAGGCTGACTCTATTTCGTAGTTTTGCAGTCCTAATCATTCACTTTAATGTTATGCCTCACTACCACAAACTGGGAAAAATACCCCATAAACGTCATACTCAATTTCGTAAACCGGACGGCGCCCTGTATGCCGAGCAACTGGTTTCAACTGAAGGATTTTCTGACACTTACTCCCTTGTTTATCATCACCATCCGCCTACGAAAGTTTTCAAAATTGACGAGCCTTATTCAGTAGCGCCAAAAGTGGCCATCGGCAAAAATCTTCAGCACCGAAGTTTCCTTGGCTTCAGTATTAAACCAGAAAAGGATTACCTCGAAAGCAGGAAATACGTGTTGGTCAATGACGATGTTTATATCAGTCTCGCTGCACCGCAGGATTCGATGAAAAGTTACTATTTCAGGAACTCAGGTTTGCATGAGATGATTTTTGTGCATCAGGGCGAAGGTACCTTGAAAACCATGTACGGCAACATTCCTTTCGGTTATGGCGATCACCTGGTTATTCCGCGCGGGATTACTTACCAGATGGATTTCAGGACTACTGAAAACAGGCTTTTCATCGTCGAATCGGTTCATCCTTTCAGATTTCCTAAGCGTTACATGAACAAAGCCGGCCAGCTGCTCGAGCATTCCCCATTTTGTGAACGCGACATCCGCAAGCCGGGAACGCTTGAAACACATGATGAACATGGCGATTTCCTGGTAAAAATCAAGCGTGATGATATGATTTTCCCCTATCATTACGCTACGCACCCATTTGATGCCGTGGGATGGGATGGCTATCACTTTCCTTACGCATTGTCCATCCACGACTTCGAGCCGATTACCGGCAGGGTGCATCAGCCTCCACCTGTTCATCAAACTTTTGAAACGCCGGCGTTTGTCACTTGTGCATTCGTTCCACGGCTGTATGATTACCATCCTGAAGCTATTCCGGCGCCTTACAATCACAGCAATGTAGATTCCGATGAAGTGCTTTATTATGTTGACGGTGATTTTATGAGCCGCAAGCACGTGGAAAAAGGAATGATCTCATTACACCCGACAGGGATCCCTCACGGACCGCACCCCGGAGCCGTAGAGAAAAGTATCGGAAAAAAAGAAACCGGCGAACTGGCTGTTATGGTTGACACCTTTAAGCCATTAAAAATCACTGAGGAAGCGCTAAATATCGAAGACCCTGATTATTACAAAAGCTGGATGGAAGGAGACACCGGCTACCCATTAATCTATTGATATCAAATTAATTACCAAAACCATTTAAACCAGAAATTACTCCAAAGGAGTCCTGCGGACAAAATACAATTAACAAACTTCGAATAAAGCTCTCCATAGGAGTCCTTTGGACAATGTACAAAGAATCAAAAATTCAAACAGGGAATGCGGCTATTGATTTAGAGTGGTTTCGTTTTTGAATTTTATAATTTTGTATTTATTTGTCATTTGCCATTTGTCATTTGATAATTCTACAAAAAAAACAAGAAATTATTAATTAAGTTACTAATAATCATGAGTAAAGACAATCTTACCGACTTTCTTCCCATCAATGGGACGGATTACGTGGAGTTTTATGTTGGAAATGCCAAGCAGGCTGCACATTATTACCAGGCTGCGTTTGGCTTTCAGCCACTGGCCTACGCCGGATTGGAAACAGGATTGAAGGATCGCGCGTCGTATGTGCTGAAGCAGGATAAGATCAGGTTTGTGTTTACCACTGCCTTGTATCCCCACAGCGACATCGCAGATCATGTGAAAAAGCATGGCGACGGGGTCAAGGTGGTTGCCCTTTGGGTGGATGATGCCCGTAAATCGTTTGAAGAAACGGTTAAACGCGGAGCCAAACCTTACTTTGAACCGAGGGTTGAAAGTGATAATCATGGCGAGGTGGTCAGGTCAGGCATTTACACCTACGGCGATACCGTTCACATTTTCGTTGAACGGAAAAATTATAAAGGACCGTTTCTTCCCGGGTATGAAAAATGGGAACCGCTGTATCGCCCCGATTCAGTCGGATTGAAATATGTTGACCACATGGTGGGTAATGTGGGCTGGGGTGAAATGAACACCTGGGTTGATTTTTATGCAAATGTGATGGGATTCAAACAGATCATATCGTTTGACGACAAAGATATTTCGACCGAATACACCGCGTTGATGAGCAAGGTGATGTCCAACGGAAACGAGCGGATCAAGTTTCCGATCAACGAACCGGCTGAAGGTAAGAAAAAGTCTCAGATTGAAGAATATATTGACTTTTACCAGGGACCAGGGGTTCAACATGTAGCAATGGCCACTGACAATATTATCGAAACCGTTACCAATTTGCGCAACCGCGGCGTTGAGTTCCTTACAATTCCCACTACTTATTATGATACACTGCTTGGAAGGGTAGGTCATATTGACGAAGAACTCAAACAGTTAAAAGAACTGGGTATCCTGGTTGATCGCGACGATGAAGGCTATCTGCTGCAAATTTTCACCAAACCGGTCGAAGATCGTCCAACGGTTTTTTATGAAATCATCCAGCGTAAAGGCGCCCGTTCATTCGGAAAAGGAAATTTCAAAGCGCTTTTTGAATCGATCGAGTTGGAGCAGGCTCGTCGTGGAACCTTGTAATAAGTAATCTTCATGCGGTATTGATGAATTTGTTTTTAAAATATCAACCAAAATTATAAATGATTAATCCTAACGACCCATCGCTTAAGTCCTGGCTTTTTTATGACCGGAAAAGTGATTTCCCGATTCAAAATCTGCCATTCGGGATCTTTAAACCAAAGAACAGAACCAACCCCAGGGCTGGCACACGTATTGGCAGCACAGTGATTGATCTGGCGTTACTTGCCGAAAGAGGATATCTTGCCGACTCTGGAATTAAAAACAGGGAGGTGTTTGACAAACCCTTTCTGAACGATTTCATTGCTTTGGGTCCGCCGGTATGGACTGCTGTTCGGAATAAGTTATCAGAGATTTTCAATGCCGAAAATGAAGAGTTTTGGAATACCGAAGATTTCCGCGAAAATCTCCTTTACAAGGCGCATGAGGTCGAAATGTTGATGCCCGTCCAGGTGGGCGATTACACCGACTTCTACTCCAGCATCGAACATGCCACCAATGTAGGGAAAATGTTTCGCGACCCGGACAATGCACTGCTGCCCAACTGGAAGCACATTCCTGTAGGATATCACGGCAGGGCGTCATCCATAGTGGTTTCCGGTACAAACATCCACCGGCCGGTCGGGCAGACAAAAGCTGACGACAGCGAATTTCCGGATTTCGGGCCATCACGTTTGGTCGATTTTGAACTGGAGCTGGCTTTCATCACAGGGAAGTCAACACAGCTTGGCGAGCGGATACCCATCGAACAGGCGGAGGATTACATCTTTGGGCTGGTATTGTTTAATGACCTCTCAGCGCGCGACATCCAAAAATGGGAGTACGTGCCGCTGGGTCCTTTCTTATCCAAAAATTTCGGTTCGGTGATTTCACCGTGGATTGTCACACTGGATGCCTTAAAACCATTCAGGGTGGAAGGCCCGGCGCAGGATCCTCCTCCCCTGCCCTACCTGAAATACATCGGCGAAGGAAACTTTGACATCAGCCTTGAAGTTTTTATTCAACCGGAAGAGAGCGATCCTTTTAAAATATGCCACTCCAATTTTAAACACATGTACTGGAACATGTTTCAGCAATTGGCCCACCAAACGGTTTCCGGTTGTAACATCAACGTGGGTGATATCTATGCTTCCGGCACGATCAGCGGGCCAACACCAGATTCTTTCGGCTCGATGCTCGAACTCACCTGGCGCGGAACAAAACCAATTGTAATGCCTGATGGTACTGTGCGAAAGTTTATCAACGACAACGACACCATCATCATGAGAGGCGCTGCAGAAAAGGACGGCGTCAGGATTGGCTTTGGAGAGTGCAGAGCGAAGATTTTGCCCTCAAAAGAATAAGAAAATAACTAAAAGCAAGACTAATTGCTTATTTTTGTAAAAACATTTTGCAATGGAAAGTCTGATTATCAATAGCCATAAGATCCAGGATATTTCACAAAAGATTGTTGATCATATCAAACCAGAAAAGATCATTCTTTTTGGATCATATGCTAAAGGTAATCCTGATGATAATAGCGATTTGGATTTGATCATCGTTAACAATACTACATTACCAAAACACCAGAGAGGAATTGAAATCAGGAGATTGTTCTACAGGCAACTGATTCCAATGGATATCAAGGTCTACACGCCAGATGAATTTGATAATGAACGAAAAAGTCCCTTTTCATTTTTGTTTGAGGCATTAAAAAACAGTCAGGTTTTGTATGAACGACAATCTTAAAATCATCAAACTTTGGATCGAAAAGGCAGATCATGACTTGGGTACAGCCGAATTAACTCAAAAACACATTCCCGTTTTCAGGGATACTATTGCATTCCACTGTCAACAGGCTGTGGAAAAATATTGCAAAGCATACCTTATTTTTAACAATATTCAACCCAAAAGAACACATGACCTTGTGCTGCTTCTTGGAATGATTTCAACCTTCGAATCCGTATCAGATGATCTTTTTGATCTAATAGCGGAGTTACAGGACTATGCAGTTGAAGTTCGATACCCTGACACTATTATTGAGCTCACTGATGATGATATTAGTAAAGCTATTGAAATTACCAGAGTATTTCGAAACCTTTTTTTATCGAAAATATCTGGTTATATTAGTCCTGAAGAGCATAAATAAATCTTTAAATCACCAATTATTATGATTTCAAAAACCCTGGATCCATTTCAAATTCCAATTTCTCAACTTCACAAGTTGTTGCTCGCATCCATCGCACCGCGCCCCATCGCATTTGTGAGCACCGTTGACAGCCAGGGGAATCCCAACCTTTCCCCGTTTAGTTTTTTCAACGCATTCGGAGTTAATCCCTCAACGCTGATCTTTTCACCCTCACGCCGTGGAAGGGACAATACCACCAAACACACTTACCAAAACATCAAAGAAGTTCCCGAAGCCGTGATCAACGTTGTGAACTATGACATGGTACACCAGGCAAGTTTAGCCAGCACCGAGTACCCCAGGGGGGTCAACGAATTTGTCAAGGCGGGATTCACAGCAGTGCCATCGGAAAAAATAAAACCTCCCAGGGTAAAGGAATCACCGGTACAATTTGAGTGCAAAGTGCGTCAGGTCATCGAAACCGGAGACGGAGGAGGTGCTGCCAACCTGGTGATTTGCGAGATTTTGATGATCCACGTAAATGAAGAAATTCTGGATGAAAACGGGCTGCCTGATCCCAATAAAATTCAGCTCGTTGGCCGTCATGCCGGCGATTATTATGTGAAAGCCTTTGGTAAAAGTTTGTTTAATGTCGAAAAACCACTAACAAGAATAGGAATCGGAGTTGACCGGTTACCTGAAAATGTGCGGCTTAGCAGCATACTCACCGGAAATCATCTCGGGCAACTGGGTAACCTGGAGAAGTTGCCTGATGAAGCCGATTTGCAACGCATTAAGACTGATCCACTTGTTACCATTCTTTTTGATGAACTGGCCGATGATCCGGAAACCCTCGGTGAAGAAATTCATTTGCTTGCCAAAGACTGGATTGACCAGGGCAGGGTGTTGGATGCCCTCTGCGCTCTAATGCTGACCAAATGACAATGAAAACCTACGATTTTATCATCGCAGGAGGAGGCGCCTCCGGGCTGAGCCTTGCCTACTACCTGAGCCTCTCGTCACTCAGTAATAGTAATGTACTGATCATTGATAAAGACAGGAAAAATAAAAATGACCGTACATGGGGTTTTTGGACCAATCAAAAAACAGCCTTCGATCCCATTGTTCACCTGAAGTTCGATAAATTGGAATTCCACAGCAGCACTTTCAGCAAATCATTTGACCTGGCTGATTACCGTTACAATGTTATTCGTGGTATCGATTTTTACCAAATGATCAAAAACCACCTTGTCGATTTTCCGAACGTTGAATTTCTGAATGCCTCCATCACCGGTTTCCAGGAAGAAACCGAAGGGGCAATTGTACATACAGATTTGGGAAATTTCAAAGCTAAATGGGTGTTCAGCAGCATTTTCGATGAAAAGGAAATTGTTGAAGCAGCAAAATCCAAACTTTATCTGCGTCAACATTTCAAAGGGTGGTTTGTCCGGTCGGATAAACCGGTTTTCGATACAAATACTTTCCGGATGTTCGATTTCAGAACTCCCCAGCACGGATTGATGCGCTTTTTCTATGTCATTCCCTCCTCTCCCACTGAGGCGCTGGTTGAATATACGCTCTTTTCGGAGCACCTGCTCGAGAAACCTCTCTATGATGAAGCCATCAGGCATTATCTTGCTGATGTGCTGAACATCACCAATTACACCATCCAGGAGGAAGAATTTGGTGTGATTCCCATGACCAACTATGTTTTTCCGGTGACCAGGGGGAAACATATTGTGCAGATCGGCTCAGCTGGTGGCAGCTCAAAGCCCTCTTCAGGTTATACTTTTTTGCGGATCCTTAAACACACCCAAAAGATCGCACAGGCATTGGAAGAAGGCAGGTCGCCGGTTATCAGCGCCAACTCAAGCTCAAGGTACCGCTTCTTCGATTCGGTGCTGCTCAACATTCTGAAAAACGAGGGTTACCGCAGCGAACGGATTTTCACCATCCTCTTCAAAAACAACACGATCCGGCACATTTTTAACTTCCTTGATGAGGAAGGAGGCCTGGCTAATGATCTGAAAATTATCACTTCTCTCCCACCCTGGCCTTTTTTAAAATCAACGGTTGATATCATCAGGTGCCAAAAGATTTAAAAATGTTATGATCTTTAACATGTTATGTAAGTAACCATATTTACATACCGGACAAATTGCGATGAACTTTGCCTGGAGAGGCGAAGAAAAATGAGTTTGAGCAAAACCGATTCTTAGTTGTTTATCTGGTAAATCCTGAACATCGCTTTCATGGTTTTTAGATTTCAGGGCAACCAATACTTTTAACAATCATAAATACCATCTTTCAGCAGTTAAAAAAACTACAATGATTGCCGGTTTTAGCAGAAAAATTAATCTATTTTTGTACTTCAAATAATCATTAAAACAATTTAAACATGGAAAAAGGTAAAGATCATAACAAAGAAACTGGTTACCAGGTGAATAGTGAAAGTAAATGTCCGGTTACCGGGGCAAGTTTAAAGCACACTGCAGGCGGAGGCACACGTAACCGCGACTGGTGGCCGAATCAATTAAACCTGAATATTCTTCGTCAGCATTCGTCCTTATCCAACCCTATGGGTGAGGAATTTAACTATGCTGAAGAGTTTAAGCGCCTTGACCTGGCAGCTGTTAAGAAAGACATCTACGATCTGATGACCCATTCCCAGGACTGGTGGCCGGCTGATTACGGACATTATGGACCGTTCTTCATCCGAATGGCATGGCACAGTGCGGGCACTTACCGCATTCACGACGGCCGGGGTGGCGGAGGTTCAGGAAGCCAGCGTTTTGCACCACTCAACAGCTGGCCCGACAATGCGAACCTCGACAAAGCGCGCCTGCTGTTATGGCCAATCAAAAAGAAATACGGCAGGAAACTCTCATGGGCCGACCTGATGATTCTTGCAGGAAACTGCGCCCTCGAGTCAATGGGATTCAAGACTTTCGGTTTTGGTGGAGGACGTGAGGATATTTGGGAACCTGAGGAAGATGTTTATTGGGGTTCGGAAAGCGAATGGCTGGGCGACAAACGGTACGAAGGCGACCGCGAGCTTGAAAATCCTCTTGCTGCCGTGCAGATGGGATTAATCTATGTGAACCCGGAAGGACCCAACGGAAATCCTGATCCGCTGCTCGCTGCCAAAGACATCCGTGAAACCTTCGCCCGGATGGCTATGAACGACGAAGAAACCGTAGCATTAATCGCCGGTGGACATACTTTTGGAAAAACACACGGCGCCGCCGACCCGGGCAAGTATGTTGGACGTGAGCCTGCGGCTGCTTCCATCGAAGAGCAAAACCTGGGATGGAAAAACACCTTCGGAAAAGGCAATGCCGAGCACACCATCACCAGTGGCCTCGAAGGCGCCTGGACAAAAACCCCGATTAAATGGAGCAACAACTTTTTTGAAAATCTCTTCGATTACGAGTGGGAATTGACAAAAAGCCCTGCCGGCGCCAATCAGTGGAAACCCAAAGGACAGGCCGGCGCAAACAGCGTCCCCGATGCACACTTGCCGGAAAAGCGTCACCAGCCTATGATGTTGACCACCGACCTGGCTCTGCGGTTTGACCCGGCCTACGAAAAAATATCAAGACGTTTTTATGAGCATCCGGACGAATTTGCCGATGCTTTTGCCCGTGCATGGTTTAAGCTGACTCACCGCGACATGGGACCGCGCGCCCGCTATCTTGGACCGGAAGTGCCTGCTGAAGAACTGATCTGGCAAGACCCTGTTCCAGCCGTCACAAACAAGTTAGTTGATGAAAATGATATCGCTGCGTTGAAAAGCAAAGTCCTTGATTCCGGACTAACCATCTCACAACTGGTTTCAACAGCATGGGCTTCGGCTTCAACCTTCCGCGGTTCCGATAAACGCGGTGGAGCGAATGGCGCCCGAATACGACTTGAACCGCAGAAAAACTGGGAAGTCAACAACCCGTCTCAATTAGCAAAAGTGTTGAAAGTACTCGAAGACATCCAAAAAGCCTTCAACGATGCTCAGGCTGGTGGAAAAATGGTGTCACTCGCCGACCTGATTGTGCTGGCAGGTTGTGCCGGAGTAGAAAAAGCTGCAAAAAATGCTGGTTTTGACATTAAAGTGCCATTTACTCCAGGTCGCACCGATACTACACAGGAACTGACAGATGTGGAATCATTTGCCGTTCTCGAGCCCGTTGCTGATGGCTTCCGTAATTACAAAAAAAACCAGTCCTGGTTTAAAGCCTCAACCGAAGAAATGCTTGTTGACAAGTCGCAACTGTTGACGTTGACCGCCCCTGAAATGACCGCGCTCATCGGTGGAATGCGTGTGCTGAATACCAACTTCGATCATTCAGAACACGGGGTCTTCACTACGAATCCTGAATCGCTCACCAATGACTTCTTTGCCAACCTGCTCGATAGTCATACTACATGGAAACCGACGTCGGAGACCGGCGAACTATTCGAAGGTCGTGACCGCAATACCGGCGTCTTAAAATGGACTGCCACCCGCGTTGATCTGCTTTTTGGTTCTAACTCCGAGTTACGCGCCCTGGCTGAAGTGTATGCATGTGAGGACGGTAAAAAGAAGTTCGTGGACGACTTTGCAGCCGCATGGAACAAGGTGATGAATCTCGATCGTTTCGATCTGAAATAGCATCATTAGCTGAATATTTTGATTTTGAAAAGGTGGCCTTGAAATGGGCCACTTTTTTTTATAGCAATCTAATTAGTCTCTGCCAGAAAACTATTAAAGTTGAAAATCATTGTTTACCCCAACCCTCCCGACTTTGTCGGGATAAATTCCGGGAGCAATGATTTTCAACGATTTACTCCCTTTTCCCGAAGGGATCCCTATGGGAAGGGCGGGGTAAATAAATCGTTGAAAATCAAATTTATGGAGTTTTCTGGCAGAGACTAATTACCTTCTCAGGATATTACATCTTCATCTGTCTGACGATTACTAATTAGTTCCAATAAAAAGCGATTAATGTTGCAAATCTAATTTAATGGGTTTTCTTGACGGCACAATTTACTTCAACCCAAACAGAATTGGGATGCCAAAAACCACAAAGATTGTCCACAAAGCATAAACAGGCAAATAACCGGAAATGGTGAGTTCAACCTTTTTAACCTCTTTACCGCTGAAATTTACCCGGAATAAATCTACCATGATCAATACCAGGTTACCGAAGATCAGCAGGTTTGAGCCAAGTACCGCGGTCCTGTTGGGAGTAAATCCATATTCTCCCAACCTGTAAACAATGGCAGACAGCGCCACCAGGTCAATGATTAATGTTATGGCGGTCAGCGCCAAAAGTGTTATTTCGTTAAAGCGTTGTCTTTTTTGCACCGATATCTCTGATATCGAAAATACAATAATGGCCATCACCCCGAGCAGCATGAGATTGAACACAATCAAAAAATCGCGGTCATTGTAAGGGTCCTTCCCGGTGATCATAATACTTACCAGGTAAATGACAAGCGTGATCAGCACAAGCGGACTGAAAATAACGGCAATGACAGGAGCAATTTTACCGGCAACTGAAGGATAATTCCGAATGATCCAGGTAGCCACAATAGGGGCTGAGACTGCTCCCCAAAGGACGATATAATCAACATAAAACTGCTCAATATTCATTTCGATTGCCGAGAACAACCCGATGGTCACACCCGTTAAAATACCACCGGTAATGGCAATCAAGGCTACCAGGATGGCCAGGTCACCATTGTATTTCAGGTAATCCATCCGCTTGTCTTTGTCTTTCATATCAAAGTCGGTAAAAACCAGACCATACAAACACCAGATCATCAGAGGCAGGTGGATGTAGGCTAAGGTAACCGAATGGCTGTAGCTATGCGATGGCAGGAGATTGATGTAAACGGCTGATAGGATAAACACAGCAATAACCACGATCAACTGTTTCGGATTGAATGCACCCTTTGTGAGAAATGCAAAAAATGACAAGCCAAAGAAGACGATCAAGCCTGCATTTTTTTCATAAAACAAACTCTCCTCTGCACTGAAACCGAGCAGTTGCGGAAGTTTGATCAGTAATCCGGCAGTCACGGAGGCAATCACCAGAAACAACAGATCTGCTTTCCAGGTTTGAGGCGCATCCTCTTTTGAATGGTCATATTCCAGCCGGGTTTTCCAGCAGTAGGCAATGTCATTTGGAGCAACCTCAGGGTAGATTGCAGCAAATGCCTTTTCAAATCCTTTTTTGTCATCCCGGTACAATTTTTCAAGCTGCTCCGGATGATTGATACTTTCTTTGATCCTGTTTTCCATCATTTTGAGTTGAGGTGAGCTTATTGATGGAAGCTAACGCATAATGAACCGGCTTTAGTGCTGATTAACGGTGTGACGAATATTTTCCGTTATCTTGACTCTTAATTATGTTACCTTTGCAGGTGGAAATTCACTTTAATCATTTTATATCATGGGACTTAAATGTGGCATCATCGGGATTACCAACGTGGGTAAAACGGTGATTTTTAACTGTATATCCAAAACCAGGGCCGAGACCTCAAGTTTTGCCTTCAGTACCAACAAATCCAATATCGGGATGATTGACGTTCCCGACGATCGGTTACAGAAAATTGACGCACTGATCAAGTCGGCACGAATTGTTCCGGCCACTGTTGAGATCGTCGATATTCCGGGGCTCGCCAAGGGCGCCAGCCATGGTGAAGGCATTGGCAATAAGTTCCTGGCCGATATCCAGCAAACCGATGCGATCATTCATGTGCTGCGCTGTTTCGATGATCCTGATTTGCCTCACATCGAAGGCTCGGTTGACCCGGTGAGGGACATGGAAATCGTTGACCTGGAACTTCAGGTGCGCGACCTGGACCTGGTACAACGAAAAGTACAACGGCTCGAAAAGATGGCCAAAACAGGCGAAAAAGAGCCAAAACGCCAGGCTGTTATCCTTGAAAAACTCGCAGAACACATCGAAAACTTCCGAAATGTGCGTGACTTCGAGCTTGGCGAGCCTGACAGATCGCACCTGATTGGCGACATGTACCTGCTCACCGATAAGCCCCTGATGTACGTCTGCAATGTGGACGATTCCTCCGCCGTGAATGGCAACACATATTCCGATGCGGTGATCAAAGCACTGGAAGGCAAAAATGTTCCTGTCCTGACCATTGCCGGTAAACTTGAATCGGAGATAGCTGAACTGGACAACCTTGATGAGCGCCTTGAGTTTTTGAAGGACGCAGGCCTCAGCGAACCAGGTGTGAACAAAATGATCCGCCTGGCTTATGATATGCTTAATTTGCAGTCATTCTTTACCGCCGGCCCAAAGGAAGTCCGTGCATGGACCATCCGCAAAGGATCCACCGCGCCCCAGGCTGCAGGCGCCATCCACAGCGACCTCGAGCGGGGTTTCATCCGCGCTGAGGTGATGAAATACGACGATTTTATCCATTATCGCTCCGAACACGCTGTAAAAGAAGCCGGTAAGTTCCATGTTGAAGGCAAGAACTATATCGTGCAGGACGGGGATTTGCTGAATATCAGGTTTAACGTGTAGATAGGGGGAATTCGCTGAAGTTGAAGGGTTGTCGGGTTGCCTTTGTTGAAAAAGTTATTGGATACCATGCCATTGCCCAATGTCCGGAAGAAGCAATTGCAAAGCGAAGCGGACTATGCCGGACCTCCGGCAACAACCACGTTAGCAGTCAACCCTGAGCATGCGAAGCACCAAGGGCAACCATCCTTATTCCAACGCTTCCACAACCCCTTTAAACAAGCGGATCAGGTCAACTTCAGCCCTGGCGGCAGTAGCAAGGATATCATCAATGTTGATGGGTTCAAGATGATCGGGATCACATTCGTCGGTAATCACCGAAACAGCAGCTACGGGCAGCCCGATATGGTTAGCTGTGAGCACTTCAGGAATGGTGGACATCCCAACAACATCTGCACCGATAAACCGGAGATAGCGATACTCAGCCCGTGTTTCAAGTGAGGGACCTGCCACAGCGGTATAGATGCCCTGGTTCAGCTTAATTTTATTGGTTTTGGCAACACGGACAAAAATCTCATTCAGCGCCTTCGAATAGGCTTTACTCATTTCGGGAAACCGTGGCCCGGTCTTGTCATCGTTTGGTCCGATCAGTGGGTTATTCCAGAACTGGTTGATATGGTCGGTGATCAGCATCAGCTCACCTTTTTTAAAATACGGATTTACCGTTCCGCAGGCATTTGAAACAAGCAGGTATTTTACTCCAAGTAATTTCATGATATGCACAGGAAAAGCGATCTGCTGCATAGAATAGCCCTCATAATAATGAAACCGTCCCTGCATCACCAGTACCTGCCTGCCAGCCAGTCTTCCATAAATCAGCCTTCCTCGGTGAAACTCCACCGTAGACACAGGAAAATAAGGAATGTCGCCATAGTTAACTGTCTGTTCGATTTCGATATCGTCAACCAGTTTTCCAAGCCCGGTTCCAAGTATAACGGCTACTTCCGGCTTGTCAATTCCATGCTTTTGAAGCTCATTTACTGCAAGTTCAACGTTGGATTTATGGTCAGTCATCGATTTGGTTAAATTTGTTATCGCTGCAAAGTAACGCTTTTGTTAGCAAACATCTTTTTAGCCTTCTTAATTCATAAACTTAGTGAATCTTTGGGTCTTTGAGCCTTTTACCAAAGGCATCACTTTGTGAGTGGCAACTTTTTCTTTTTGCCATTCACAAAGTGATGCCTGCGGCACAAGACACCAAGACTCTAAGAATCAAAAAATTAAAGAATTTCATGAATTTCCCAGGTTAGGATTGTCAGGTAAAAAAATCATTGCCAGATACCAAAAAAAGATACTTTTGCCGCAGGTTGAATGAACAAAATTGAATAACAGATGAACACCACAGCAACATTAAAAGCTATTGCCTGTCAGGTTCGGCGCGACATCCTCAGGATGGTGCACGCGGTTCAGTCGGGGCACCCGGGAGGCTCGCTTGGCTGCACCGAACTTATGGTTGCACTCTACTTCGATGTACTGAACCACAACCCGGCTGAATTTGAGATGAATGGCCGCGATCAGGACGTATTCCTGCTTTCCAATGGTCACCTCTCAGCCGTTTGGTACAGTGTACTGGCGCGGAGTGGTTACTTTGAAATTTCAGAGCTCAGCACGTTCCGGAAAATCGATACCCGTTTGCAGGGGCATCCGGCCACGCATGATGGCTTGCCAGGCGTCAGGTTTGCTTCAGGATCGCTGGGGCAGGGGCTGTCGTGCGCCATCGGTGTAGCACTGGCTAAAAAGCTGGACCAGGATGATAGCCTGGTTTATGTGCTGATGGGTGACGGAGAGATCCAGGAGGGTCAGGTGTGGGAAGCAGCGATGTTTGCAGGTGGTAAAAAAGTAGATAACCTAATTGCCATCATTGATTTTAACCGGAAACAGATTGACGGTCCGACAGATGAAGTGATGCCAATGGGAGATATAAAGGCCAAGTGGGAAGCCTTCGACTGGGAAGTGCTGGAGATGGATGGCAACGATATCGAAGAAGTAATTGACACCCTTAGACTTGCCGGAACGCTGACTGGAAATGAAAAACCGGTAATGATCCTGATGAAAACAGAGATGGGGCAGGGTGTGGATTTTATGATGGGAACCCACAAGTGGCATGGTGTAGCGCCCAACGATGAGCAGTTGGAGAAAGCACTGGCACAACTGGAGGAAACACTCGGAGATTATTAAAAATGAACACCATGGAAAAAATAGATTTCACCAGAATGGAAAACACGGGTAGCAAAGACACCCGTTCGGGGTTTGGAGATGCACTTTACGAACTGGGACAAAATCGTCCTGAAGTTGTAGCCTTGTGTGCCGATCTAACCGGTTCACTAAAGATGGATAAGTTTGCCAGGGCCTTCCCCGATCGGTTCTTCCAGGTTGGAATAGCCGAAGCCAACATGATGGGAATTGCAGCTGGACTTGCAACCGGAGGAAAAGTTCCGTTCACGGGAACATTTGCCAATTTTTCAACCGGCAGGGTTTTCGACCAGATCAGGCAATCCATTGCATACTCCAATAAAAACGTGAAAATATGCGCTTCCCATGCAGGTGTTACTTTAGGTGAGGACGGCGCCACACACCAGATCATGGAGGATATGGCCCTGATGAAATCATTGCCGGGTATGATCGTCATCAATCCGTGTGATTACAACCAGACTTATGCGGCCACACTTGCCATTGCCGATTACGAAGGACCGGTTTACCTGCGGTTTGGCCGCCCAAAAGTGCCAAATTTTACTCCAGCTGACCATCAGTTTATTATCGGCCAGGCACTGCTGATGCGCGAAGGCACAGACGTTTCCATCTTCGCCACCGGTCACCTGGTGTGGAAAGCCCTCGAGGCAGCCGAAAAGCTTAAGCTGTTTGGAATTGATGCCGAAGTGATCAATATCACCACCATCAAACCACTTGACCGCGATGCGATCATTGAATCGATCATGAAAACCAGGTGCGCTGTCACTGCCGAAGAGCACCAGGTGTATGGCGGAATGGGGGAAACCATTGCCGGTTTCCTCGCCCGTAACTTCCCTACTCCCATCGAAATGGTCGGGATGCAGGATGTTTTTGGCGAAAGCGGCACTCCCGAAGAGTTGCTTGTGAAATTCGGAATGGAATCCCGCGATATTGTAGAAGCTGCATCTCTTGTTGTTGCAAGAAAACAATACTAAAACTTACCCAAATTCCAAAGGACGAATCGTAAAAAAGCGGAAACTCGAAACACGATTTTGCTGAAAAGTGGCCTTGTGAATTTTTTCCCGCACTTCTCGACTGACTATTCACATTCCTCGAAAGTAAAAAGTGTATTTTCATTCACTTTTATAAAATAGGCCTTTCCCGGTTGAATCTCCGTTAGAGTTGCAATACCGTTTTCAGGCCAGAAAACTTTTATACCGGCTATTTCCTTGATCTGTTCCAGTTTCCCGTTAAGTGCTGTATTGATCTCAGCAGTTAATACTGTACATTGGCTCAAAACCGGTAAAATATTCCACCCGGCAATCAACTCAACCGCAGTGGATTGCAGCGCATAACCGGCTACATTGAGAACGTATGCTTCATCATTTTTTATAAAATATCCTGTTCCTTCCTGCCATTCGACAATTTCGTTGATGTTTAACTCAGGGCAATAAACAGATGTTCCATCACTCAGGTAAATGACGCTGGAAATGGCATCACCAAAAATATCATTCAATAAAGGCCATTTGGGATTTAAAGGGAGCGATATGCCCGACCACCCGGTTGGCATGGACAATTGTTGGGTCAAAACATCGATACCAGTCAAACCTGCCAGCGCCGATATTCCGCCGGAGGTGAACAACCCGTCATGTTGTGGCCATATTTCAAGATAAATTGCTTCAGCATCGTATTCCTTATTTTCAGCCGGCATAAAAAGTTTCCACAAAATCGTCTCACCTTCATTAAAACCATCTTTTTCAGGAGTAAGTTGATCGTCTCCAAAAGCCACTATCGCAATGTTCCCGGTTGCATTCCACTGAACATTACCGGCGCATTTTTCCTGATATCCATCTGTATAAAAAACACCGATAAAAGTTCCCGTCATAAGAGGTTGATTGTTGAATGCCGGGTTGGCATCCAGGGGAATGGTGATAATATGGGAAATCATGGTTTGCACATAGTTCCACGATTCAGGAAGGGTAAAATTAGCCATGCTCCGGTGAAACCCAAGACTGTCGAAAGTGTTCACGGGGAGTGTGTCCCACTGCAACGTCACATCAAACAACGGCGGATTTTGCCGCACCCCATTGATAGCCTCAAACTTTCTGACCATCGTATGATTTGTCGTCCAGGCAGTTGCGCCACAAAGTGAAGTGAAAGCGCCTGCTGCACACAACGAATCATCTGTCCATCCAGTACCGGGATTCTCTCCGATTTTCCCGATCAGATCAACCATTTCGCCAGTTCGCCGAACCAACGCCACGGCATCATTTCCATTAAAATACATAGTCGGGTTGATGTTTTGATCCGGGCAAAGGAAGGTGTCGGCGACAGCCTGCAATGCCGGGTCCGCCTGGATGTTGCTCCCTGTGCCGGAAGGGTCTCTTTTGTCAACCACTGCGACAAAGGTTTGTCCCGGTTGTAACATTCCGGCAAGTCCCACTGTGTCTGCGTTTAAAGATCCATTTACATATCTTGCGATCATATAATCCGAGAGGTCTACAGATGAAAAGGTTGGGTTGAAAATCTCCAATGCCTTGTTATTGCCGGTTCCTTCCACATATTCGGAAAAGAAAAGATCGGGGAGAAAAGCCGGTTGTGGAGTCCTGGCAACAATGTCCATCATTACCGGCAGATGATCCGATAGATTGTACAAAGCGTTGATCATGTCTGATGGCAGGCTTGCATTTGGAGGATTGACCAATGACCCCTGGAAACGCAGACCGTCCTGCCCGGCAATGGTATAGCTGCTTTCGGTATAATTTACCGGATAGCTTGTAGAAGTCAAGTAAGGATTGCACAAAATAAAGTCAAAACGATCGTCCATCCCCCCGCTTGCGCCACAACCCGGCTGAATGCGGGTAGATTGTGTATGAACAGAAGCAAATGCGGGATTCTGGCTCCAGGTACCGACCATGTTGATTGGATCGGAAAAGCGAAAATCACCAGATCCGCTGGTTAAAAAGTTCCAGGCCGCTTCATCGTTCGAATATAAATTCAGATCTCCCATAAAGAGAAAAGGATCGGTGATTTGATTTACCGTCAGGTAATTGATCACTGCCTCCGCCGCTGCAGCCCGCTGTGCCTGGTCACTGGAGGTTGTCCCTGCCTTGAAATGGGCAACAGCGCAATAAATAAATGTTGTGTCGGCGCCTTGTGCAAGATACGGACTTTTGTGGTAAAGCTTATAAACGTTGATGTCCCGCGGCAATGTAGCCAGCGCGTCCTGACTTGCCATCCCAACCTTACCGGAGTTAAAATAGAGCAAATTAATGATCTCTGATCCTGCAAAATTGGTGGGCAGTGCTTGCTGGTAGTAATTGCGGCCTGAAGTGTTCATTACAGCGTTCAGAATCAGGTTGTGATAAAACGGATCAGGACTTAACTCGTTCACTGTTAATATATCCGGCAGATAATAATCAATCACCGATTTCATCCACGCTGCCTTGGCCTCCGGGTTGTTATTGGTCAGCGTACAAAAGTCAGTGAAATTCCCGAAATTCAGCAGGTTATGGTGCATCACACGCAGAGTGTCCTGTCCGTTTAGAATGAGCGTCCCAAATAAAAAAATTGTAGTGATCAGCCTTTTCATATCAAATCATCTTTCGTAGTCAAGACCACGAAGATAGTTGAAATGGATGGAACTTGTCCTGTTAAAAAATTTTTGCGGTAAAAACTCCAAACTAATTGTTCCATTTTTCCAATGTATTTTAATTAGAAACCAAATAATTGATAATTTTGACCATCGGTCGTGGGTCATCATTTTAGCGGTTTAATTATGCGATCTGTTTACTTTCTGATTGGTTTATTTTTTTCTGCTTTCCCATTATTGGGTCAGGAGCTTCGCCAGATGAGGCTTTTAGGTGATGCCAAAAAATCGGATACCGAGATCGTAGCCCGTCGCGACCTCAATGGTAACCTTGCTGCAGCCATCATGGTGATCTCCGACATGGATGGTTTCAGCTACGATGCTTACGACGGCGTGGTGGGTGAAGTGGATACCCGTCCGGGGATGGACATCGTTTATCTGCATACCAATGAGCGGGTGCTTGAGGTTTACAAGAGCGGATACCAGCCATTAAGGATAATCCTAGCCGACTATGGCATCAAACTAAAACCACAGGAAGTCTGGCAAATTAAAGTGACCGGCGATCCAATTCCGCCGCTCACCATACCGGTAACCATCAGGATAATACCAACTGCCACCCTGACCATTGACGGACAGCCTGCTCCAGCCAAAGGACCTTATCCTCTTATTGCAGGAGAACATCAGATCGTGATCGAAATGGAAGGTTATCTTACTGTAGAAGATACCATCACCGTGAGTGATAGTCAGGTTTTCTTCGAGTATATACTGGAACGCAGCACCGATGCCGAATTGCAGATTGAAACGTTGCCTTCCGGCGCCTCCGTTTACCTGGATGGTTCCCTGATTGGAATAAGCCCGGTGTCGCTGATCTATCCTGTTGGTAATTATAATTTACATATTGTGAAAGAAGGTTATACAATCATCGAAAATGAAACGATTGAAGTAACCAGTCCAAAGACCCAAAAGCTTTACAAATTGGAACAATACCTTTATACAGAAAACAACAATTCAACTCAAGCTTCTTCAAACAAAAAGGGGAAATCAGTCACTGAAAAGCAACCTTCCAGGTTTTCAATTGGTGGTCAGGCTGCTTATTGTATGCTTTTTGCCGATGAACTATACACCAATACGGGAACAGCTTACAGCGGGTTGAGCGGCTCGGGCGCCTCCTATTCAGTGTTTGTTTCTTATGGACGGCTGTTAATAGATGGTAGTTGGATAAGTCGCTCATTAGAAAATGAGGAGGATGATGGACCCGATTATGTTGTTTTTGATCTTAACACCTTTTCGATGTCGCTGAACCTTTTAATTTCGAATCAAAGGGCCATGGATTCCGGTTGGGGACTATTCCTGGGATTTGGCGCTGCAACTCTTGCATCCACCTATGAGATCAACTACTTATCTTCCGGGAGTTTACCCGATGAAACCGTATATTTTCCAAAATTACTAATCACCGGATCCATCAGCAGGAACTTTAAACTCTACGGGTCCTACTCTTACTACGCAGCAGAATCACCTTTTCACGAATTACAGGTTGGGGCAATGCTGGGGTTATAAACTTACCTGAAACTGAAAGGTATGCATGTAAAATTGTGGTTTTTATTGCCGAAGAATTCTGCAGCATCATATGGCCGGAGCAGCGCCTCGCATGATCTCCCTAAAAAAACCCAATAATGAGGTGCAGTTTGTTTTACCAGCAATAATCCCGTCAATTACTTTACTTTTGCAGGCATGTTGTACATCGTTATCTTTTTCGACTAATCAAATCTTTGACCTTATGAAATGCAGTGTTTATTTTTCTAAAGTCCTGGTTTTAATTGCTTTTCTGCTATTGATGGGCAATATCGTTATTGCTCAGCAGAAATCTTATGATCAAAAAATTGCCGAACTTGAACAATACTATACGAAAGCGCTTACCGACTGGGAGGTGCCCGGTATGGCCATTGCTATCGTTAAGGATGGCGACATCATTTTTGCCAAAGGATTCGGTGTAAAAAATATAAACACCGGGGAGCCGGTTGACAGTGAAACCCTGTTTCCTGTGGCCTCCAACACCAAAGCCATGACCGCTGCTGCTCTCGCCATCCTTGTTGACCGCGGCTTGATCACCTGGAATGAT
This sequence comes from Bacteroidales bacterium, assembly GCA_014860585.1. Lineage (NCBI taxonomy): Bacteria > Pseudomonadati > Bacteroidota > Bacteroidia > Bacteroidales > Bacteroidales bacterium. The sequence continues at coordinate 23,146 of JACZJL010000162.1, forward strand.
AAAGTGGTGGATCACATTCCATACTTCCAGCTCTACGATCCTTATGTCACCGCCAACATGACCATCCGCGACCTGCTCACCCATCGCTCGGGGCTGGAGACATTCAGTGGCGACCTGCTGTGGTATGGCGCCAACTATTCACGTGAAGAGGTCATTCGCAGGGCAAGGCATCTCAAGCCGGCTTTCGGTTTCAGGGAGCGATTCGGGTACTCCAACATCATGTTTATGACTGCCGGTGAGATTGTGCCTGCAGTGACCGGGGATAGCTGGGAAGAGTTCATCATGACAGAACTCATACAACCACTCGGGATGAAAAGAACCGTCCTTTCGACCAACGACCTGGTCACCATGACCAACGTGGCTACCCCACACACCGATTTCAACGAAAAGGTGATTGCCATTGAATACCTGAACTGGGACAATATGGGGCCGGCAGGCTCGGTGATCTCAAGCGCGAACGACATGTCGAAGTGGCTGTTGCTCCAGCTCAATCGTGGCGTGTGGAACGACGACACCCTCTTTACCCCTGCCCGAAGCCGGGAAATGTGGTCGTCACAAACCGTAATGAATATCTCCTCTTTTGCTGAAGTTCAATGGCCTTCAACCACTTTCAAATCCTACGGACTGGGTTGGGCGTTGAACAATTATCTTGGCAAAAAAATAGTGAGTCACAACGGCGGATATGATGGGATGATCTCTCAAACCTGCATGGTTCCGGATGAAAACCTTGGTTTTGTTATACTTACCAATAAAAATTCGAGCCTCTACTTCCCGTTGATGTACAAGACACTTGATGTATTCCTTGGGGGTGAAGACAACGATTGGAGCGCCATGATACTCGAACGGGTAAACAACAGCAAAAAGAGAGCAGAAGAGCAAAAGGCAAAACTTGCTGAAGAGCGTGTTAAAGAATCCGCTCCATCGCTGCCACTTGAAGATTATACCGGCAGCTACAGCGGAGAATTGTATGGAAATGCTGTTGTTGATCTCAACGGTCAAATACTGACTGTACAGTTTGAACCATCACCCATGTTTCTTGGTACACTGAAACACTGGCATTTCGACACCTTCGAGATCACTTTCGAAAATTTCCCGTCACTTCCATCAGGCTTTTGCACCTTTATCCTCGGTCATGACGGAAAAGTAGCTGAATTGAAAATCGATGTTCCCAATCCCGATTTTGATTTTACCGAACTTGAATTCAAGAAGATAGAGAAATAAATTCCCAACAGCTCGGCAATTTTCCATTCGTCATTGAATGTTGTGGAATGAATAACAACATATTGTTTTACAAAACTTTATAGATCCAGCGTATGAATCTTACCCTTGCAATCAATTACATTGTTGCTTAGTGCCTTTGAGTCTTAAACCATTCGTTTAGCTATTCTTAATGAACTGAAATCAAACAAAATACGAATCATTTGGCAAAGATGATAAAAACCATTACCACAAAATACCTTTTCCTGGCTTATTTCGTCGTAATCCTGCTGCTGGTTGTACTTCCACTGAACACCACTGAATCCCTGAACACGATTACTATCCTTCAGTTCCGCGGAGATTATTTCCTCCATGCTATAGCGTTTTCGGGTTGGGCACTTTTCGGGCAACTGATGAATAGAAAACTGGTCGTCTGGCTTATACTCGGGATAGCATTTGCCACACTCACCGAAGGGTTGCAGTATCTTCTACCCTACCGTGCCTTTAATATCAATGATCTCATTGCCAATACCATTGGTATTATTTCCGGCTTTGTAGTCTTTATCCCTGTTACAAGGTGGGTGTTAAAACGTAAAGCCAAAAAGTAATCATAAATGCTGATTTGCAAAACGATCAGAAAAAGATAGCGGTGAGTATATTATTCCTAAAATCGTGAATAATTTCCCCTCAACATCCCTGACACATTCTCTCCACAATCAATTTAGCTGTCAGTGCAGAAGCCCCCTTGAACCCCAATTTTTCGCGTAATAGCATGTAATCAGACCTGATCCTTGAGCGGGCGGGTTCACCGAGTATTTCAATTAATTCCTTTTTGATCATACCAGGGTTCATTTGGTCCTGGATAAGTTCTGTTACCACCTGCTTGTCCATGATCAGGTTGACAAGGGAGATATATTTGATATTCACTATCCTTTTGGCAATCTGAAAGGAGATCCAGTTTCCTTTATAACAAACCACCTGAGGAACGTCCATCAGCGCAGTTTCGAGGGTGGCTGTGCCCGAAGTGACAAGGGCTGCAGCAGCATTGTGCAACAAATCATGGGTTTGATTAAAAATGATCCTTACTGAATGATCGGTAATGAACGCTTTGTAAAAGTCTTCCAAAATGGCAGATGCTCCCGCAACAACGAATTGGTAGTCAGGGAAATCATTTTTTACCGAAAGCATAACGGGAAGCATAGTCGAAATTTCCTGTTCACGACTGCCCGGCAGCAGGGCGATGATTGGCCTTTTGTCGAGCAGATGATGATTTCTGAAGGTTCCGGGATCTGTAAGGTTGTTCTTTTCATTTTCGATGGCATCGAGCAAAGGATGTCCGACAAAGTCAACATCCACGCCATGCCTGGCATAAAAATCCTTCTCGAAGGGTAAAATAACAAACAATCTTTCGACAAATTTGCGGATTTTCCTTACCCGCGATTTCTTCCATGCCCAAACCTGTGGTGAAATATAGTAAAAGACCCTGATTCCGTGTTTGTGGGCAAATTCAGCAATCCTCAGGTTAAAACCGGGGTAATCTATGAGAATGATTGCATCAGGCCGGTAGGTGAGAATATCATTTTTACAGAACCGGAAATTATAAAGTATGGTGCTGAGGTTGGCCAGTACTTCATAAAAACCCATAAAAGCCAATTCTCTGTGGTGCTTCACGAGTTCCCCCCCCTCGTTTCTCATCCTGTCGCCACCCCACACCCTGAAAAGGGCTGTAGGATTCAATTTGGTAATTTCCCTCATCAGGTTTGCAGCATGAAGGTCGCCCGAAGCCTCACCGGCAATGATGTAGTACTTCATTTGCTTAATTGTAAAAAATGAAAAATACCAAAACCAGTAAAAATGTCACAACCAGGATGGCAATACCGGATTTTTCCTGTTTTACACCAACCAGGTAATATCGCAGCCAGAGTAAATTGCCGGCAAGGGAAAGTAACATCAATTTGTGCCCTGGCTGCCCAAAAGTACCTGAAATAAAGGGGATTACTTCGAGGAGCCATTGAAATAAAGGGTAAAGAAGTGCAGGTGTAATCAGCCCTAAGGCTACACCAAACAGGTAGGAATCTTTTCCAAAGAAATGATGAAACTGCTTCATCGAAATTTGGGTTAATCTTGATTTAGACCAGCCGGTGTGCTTTCCATCACCGGCCTGGAATTAAGCCTGGCTTTAAAATCAAAAGACTGGACTGCCGCCATGGCTTCATAACTTGTCAGGTCGAATTTCATCGGAACCACTGACACGTAATTTTGCTCCATGGCTCTGGTATCTGTGCCCTCCTTATGATCGGGGTTGCTGAAAACACCGGTGATCCAGAAATAGTCCCGTCCCCGCGGGTCGGTACGTTCGTCGAAACGCTCCTTCCAGGAACCCAACGATTGCCGGCACACCTTGACTCCCTGCAGCGGCTTGTTACTGTTCACCGGGAAATTGACATTAAGGCAGGTGCCTTCGGGCAGCCCTTTTTCCAACACCTCACGGGCAATGATTTCCACATACTCTTCAGTGTGCGAAAAATCCGCATTCGCTTCATAATCATCCAGTGAAAAACCGATAGCGGGTATTTTATCAATAGCGGCCTCAATCACAGCGGCCATAGTTCCAGAGTAAACAACATTGATGGATGCATTGGAACCGTGGTTAATACCCGACACCAGCAGATCGGGAGTACGCCGGAGAACGATCTGCACACCCAGTTTCACGCAATCTACAGGGGTTCCGTTGCAACGATACTCCTGGTAGCCCTCTTCCTTATAAACCGAAGAGACCCTCAGCGGCATCGATACGGTGATGGCATGTCCCTGGCCTGATCTTGGCCGGTCGGGCGCAACCACAACCACATCACCGAGTTTCCTCATCACTTTGATTAATGTACGCAACCCCGGGGCTGTAATACCGTCGTCGTTGGTAACCAATATGGTTGGTCTTTTCTTCTCCATTTTACATTCAAATTTAAATCTTTGTAACTCCGGCAGAGATGATATATTTCATCACTTCGGTGGCTGATGCATCAATTTTTGTAACATTTTTTGCCGGAACAATGAACAGGTTTCCCGACCAGGCGTAAGAATGGGGCAGGTAAACCGCTATTTTATTTTCCGAAATACCGATCATGCTGAGGTCTTCATCTGTTATAAAACCGATCTTTTCGATACTTCCGTCGGCACTTACCTTAACAAGCACCGGCTGATTAAATCTGCGCTTTTGCCCAACAAAGGCAGCAATCAGGTCTTTCACCGAAGTGTAGATGATTTTGATAAAAGGGGTACGGCTCAGCATCTTATCGAAATACATTGCCAGCGGCCTGAAAAGGAAAGATTTCCCAAGGTAGCCTACCAATGTGATCATAGCAAGCACGGTGATCAATCCCAGTCCGGGTATCGAAATTTCAAGGTATTCCTCGATGTGCTTATACAGCAGTCCATCCACCCAAACGAACATCACCCAAACAGAGTACACCGTAATAACAACCGGGCCCGTAAAAAGCAATCCCTGGAAAAAGTATCTGAGTAAACGTTTGTAAATGCTATTCCTTTCCATAATCAATGTTTGTATTTCATTTCATCATTCCAAACAACAGTAAGCCTGAAATGTTGGCTTTTGTGGAAAAATTGTTTATTGAAAAAGTTGGCGGGCGCCCTTCATGGTATACTCCTGATCATGTTCATGATAAACCACCATTTGACAGCCTGATTTCATCAAGGTTGAGGCGCTTTATAATGGCTCGCTAAAATGAATTCGCTTAATTCGTTTAAACAATTCTAATTTACTCTTCTTTTCCTCTTCAATGTCGTAGTCATCTTGCAGTCCAAGCCAAAATTTTGGACTGTTACCAAAGTATAAACTTAGTCTTAGTGCTGTGTCTGCGGTTATACTTCTCTGTCCTTTCAAAATCTGAGAAATTCGTGTCTGAGGAATTTCAGTATCCTTTGATAACCGGTATGCTGTTATATTCATAGGAATCAGAAATTCTTCATTTAAAATTTCGCCCGGGTGCACATTTTGTAATTTTTCCATAAATTCCTCCATTTCTTAATGATAATCAACAATTTCTACTGATTCTGCGTGATTAGCTTCCCATTTAAAAATAATTGAGGAGTCAATCTTAATACTTACCCCAATTCATTGATATTATTGAAGTTGATCAAACATTCTTTGTGTTACTCTGTGCCTTCTCTGTGTTACTCTGTGATAAAGATCTAAATGTCTTCTCAAAATTCCTCTAATTCCTTGTAAAGCCTTGCTGTAGGCAATCCCACGACATTAAAATAGGAGCCGTCAATTCTCTCGATTCCCACAAACCCGATCCACTCCTGGATTCCATAGGCGCCGGCTTTGTCAAAGGGTTTGTAATTGTCAACGTAAAAACTGATGTCATCATCGGAAAGCTTCTTAAAAACGACATCCGTGGAAACGGTGAATGAAGTCATTTTCTCCAATGATCTCAAAGCAACACCTGTAATCACCTGGTGCTTCTTTCCCGAGAGCTTCCGTAACATTTCAATGGCATGACTGCGATCCTCCGGTTTGTTCATGATTTCACCGCCAAGACACACGATCGTATCGGCGGTGATCAGCAATTCACCCACACTCAATTCGTCAGGCTCAAATGCCATCGCTTTCTTCTCGCAAAGGTAGCGGGCAACTTCATCGGGGGTCAGCCCATCAGGATAATTTTCATCAACAGGTTTTATCCTGATCCGGAAATCAATTCCCATCAACTTCAACAACTCCTGCCTGCGTGGAGAGTTGGATGCAAGGACAATTTTGTATTTGGTGAATTGCATTATTTATCCATAAAGACCTGTCAGGTTTTTGAAACCTGACAGGTCTGTTTTTAATTCAACATTTCTTTAATGTTTTCCATTTTCCCGTCATTTGCTGCCGGCTGCAGTCCAAGAAGTTCTGCCATCAGCACATA
>JACZJL010000163.1 GCA_014860585.1 Bacteroidales bacterium
CAACCGGCGATGGAAGTGGGAGTATAAATGTCTTCCCCAATCCAACCGATGGCATGTTAAACATTACCGGTCTGGCTGAAGATGCAATACTCACGGTGATGAATCTTCAGGGACGGGAATTATGGGTTGAGCGCCAAAAAGCTGAAGGTTTGCTTACCCTTAAAATGGCAAATCATAAACCAGGCATCTATTTCATCAAAATCCAACAAAACGAAGAAACAATTTTCAGGAAGGTTGTTTTGAAATAAAGTGAGGGTTACAAGTTAGGTTTTACCCCGGGTCGGCTGGAAGGCAGGATCGGGGGTTTTAATTATGGCTTGCAAGTTCTGATATGAGATGCTGTTGTTTCAACATTTCTTTTTATAAAAAAAAAGCGCCCCCGGGGAGCGCTTTTATCATCAGTCAATTTGATGAGACAAAATTGTATTTCTTGAACCAGACTACTGTTTTATAACAGGATGCCTGCTTATGTTACCTTCATCTGTTTCGATATGTAAAACGTAAATTCCTGGTCTGAGGCTGGTAATATCTATCTCATTACTTGAAAATTGCATGAGTTTGTGACCAAGTAAATCTAAAACGGAGATTGATTTCAAATTGTCACAATTGATATAAAAATATCCACTGGATGGATTGGGTGAAATGGACACATCGTTTGAAAGACGATGATCCTGAATACTGGTAATAATGTCAAGGCTTTCGACTTCGGCAACATTAATAATCTCGCTTTGGTAATTTGAAACAAAGCCTACAAGATGTAAATTTTCGAGAATGTAATCTTCCGGAATGGTAAAGTTGAATGATTCCGAATAGATCACTCCATACTCAACAGAGGCTGGAATAACTCCCATATAGCCCCAACATTCCGGTTCATTATTCCCCGGGAGTACCTGTCTAACCACATGATTATGGCGGTAGCCAACAATTGGGTTACCCAATCCGAAAAAAGGATGTCCGGGGGTATTGTTATAAAAATTTGTCTGGTCCCATCCCGGACCAACACCATGCAGGCTATCTTCAACAATAAAAACGTTAAACCTGAAATCTCCATCCATTGGAAGTAGGAATGAGGCATTTAATACAACATTCAGTTCCCGGGTTTCAGTGTTGAAACTTGACCCGTCGAAATTTATTTCGCCCAGTGCAAGATCACTCAATATTTCGTTGCCGATATTTTCCCAGTCATCAACTCCAATTCCGGCAGAGGTTCTGTTAATGGTTGCGGTTGGGGCTCCTACAGCCCAAATATTTGCATATATCTCGTGCGCAGGAATGGTCATAGCATCGGTGTAAAAACCTGCATGGTGCGTCACACCAATAAAATTGCTGTAATTGGCAAGCAAAGAGTCCATTTTCAGGTGACCATTAGGACAATAACCACAATGAGTAGTGGTAAACTCCTCAATGAGAACGTGAGGCTGGACGCTTTCGACAACAACGAAGATTTGTCGCGATGCTGAATCGTTAACAGGGTTTTCATCAGCGTTGATTCCATTGAGATCAGAAAGCCAAACATGAAGATCGTACTGCCCGGCAATAGCCTCGATGAGGTTGGAATGTGTTAAAGTATATTCTTCGTTAGTGGAAATATTCAACCCTGAAAAAGTTTCTGTTTTCACATTCATAAAATTGTCAATACTCCAGTTCAAATCTATGGAATTAATCGGTGAGGTACCCAGGTTTTTTATCAAACAACTCACTGCGTTGTTTTCTCCTTCAACATACCTGTCGCTCCCGAGTATTGTTGTCAGGCTTGCATCATAGCTGCCTTGTGCGTCAAAGGTGATGTAAAGGTCGTCAACGGCAATGCCGGTTTGCCCGATAACTCCCTGCAATTCATCAATTTCATAAAAGCCATATTCATATTCCTGGCATTCGGCTGTTAGCTGGCTATGAATCACTTCATAAATCACAACCCCATCTCTGTATCCGCGTACCGTAGCATTAAAAATACCTGACCAGGTTCGGATATTTGCAGTAACCAGATTAAATGTTGAGCCATCTGCCAGTGAAAGCTTCCCACTATTCATCACCAAAGTATTGGGCGCCGAGCATGAACCAAAAGTTGAAAACCAGGTACCGCTTTGAGAAATCACCCAGTCGTAACCATCTTCGGTAAATGCCTTTACTGTGAGATCTGTGATCCCATCGAAATCCAACACAATGCCCGATTGCCCCCCGGTTATTCCGTAACCCGAAACCGTAATGTCCACAGTTCCATTAGCCGGATCGTTACAAACGATTAAGATTGTACCATCAAACAATTGTTGGGCATTTGGAGCAAAAGTAATGGTGAGTATTTCGTTTTCGCCCTGCGCTATCTCTGCGCTTGTAAAATCAACGGAAAATGCACTATTTGAGGAGATGATATCGGTAATTTCCAGAATGGCATTTCCCTGGTTATGGATTGTTACTGTTTGTATGGAAGTGCTATTTACCAGCGTAGTATCAAAAAGAATGGCCATTGGATCAACCATTATCATTGGTGCAGTAATTGGGATATAACCCGATTTTACAGCATTTAAAATGAACTCAGTTTCTTTGTCTGCAACAACACCCACAATCTGGAGCTTATCCATGTCCCATGAGGGGTCAATGGCTACTGAAAAATCCCAGGTGTAGGGTACCCCTACCTGTACCTGGTCGGGAAGGCTTTCGTCAACACCATAAAATCCACCGGGAAGCGCCCGCGCTACATGCTCATATACCATATCTTCCGCAGGAACAGGATTTGGAAGCAATTCGTATCCGCCCATTTCGCCATAGGTACCACCTGAGTAGTAATTTGTCTGATCCCAGCCGGAACCTGTTCCTGTTACCTCATCTTCAACGATCATTGCATTAAACTTAACTCCGGACAACGCTGCATAAAAGTTAGCACTCATTGTAAAGGTCAGGGTAGATTCATTGGTATTTATTATCGCATTCTCAACAAAAACCTCTACAGGAGCAAGTTGATCCTTAATAGTTAGAAATTCTTCTTCAAATTCCAGTGGCCCAATATATTTGACATCCCGGTTCATTGTGCCGTTTGGATAGCCCTGAATGTAAGGATACATTCCGGTAGCGTATTCCGGCACCTCCATCGGGTCGCCACTGTGCACTGCAATGCCAATCCATTGGTCGGGATAGGTCGTGGCCATTGAATCCATAAACACATGACCAGCCACACACCAGCCACACCAGGTTCCTGTAGACTCCTCACACAAGACCCTCCTGAGTGGGGCATCTTCCATGATATAAATGGGCTTCTGTAAAGTGTCGTTTTCAGTAACTTCATCGGGCAGGCCATTTGGATTGGAAATGAATATTTTCACCTGATGGGTTCCGGTTTCTGAAATTGAAGGTTGTTCAGAAAATTCAAATTCGAATTCGTCGAGTGAAGCTATTCCCGGATAAAATGTCTCCAATACCGGAGTTGCGTTATCAATGGAATAGGATACATCGATGGATTGCAGCACCACATTTGAATTATTTTTGATGACGCCTGACAAGGGGAAACTACCCTGAAGTGCATATTCAGGAACAGAAACTTCCTGTAGGGCAGCATCAAGCAAAGGCACAAAATAGGTATCAAAAACTGCGTTTATCATCAGATTCACGGCTTGGCTTATGTAGGTGCTCATGTTGAACCAGGTGCCATTATAATAATACCAATTCACACCATAAGGTGGCGGGTTGGTAGCAACGCCAAGGTACATTTCATCTTCCGATCCTTCGCAGATACCAATCAAATAATCGCCGGGTTGCAGAATAATCATCTCTGCAAAGTTGGCCAGCAACCATGTACTATCCTGCAGCGTTTCAACTTCGGCAGTCTGTGCAATCATGTTGGTTACCGTAGTCCCGTTAAAATTGAAGATTTTGGCTTTCATCATATTCCCGGCAAATGCCTTGGTAATATAAAATTCAACCGCTGTAATCGTATCGGTATTCATTACCTTAAACAGCATGCCTTTAATTGCTTGAGAATTGGTCACGTTTGCCTTCGTTTTCACAATATTATTGTGGTACGACATTTTAGTTTCGGTAACATTGAGCGTATAACTGTTTGATGCATTTGAAGGATCCCAGTCGTTGGAGGCATTTGCAGTAAAGGTGAAATTGTATTCACCTGTGGCTGGTGCAGTAAAAACAGGAAAATCAGCAGGATCTTTTTCCCAGAAAGCAAGCGGAACATCAATGGTCTGGGTTTCGCTGTAGAAATCGTCCACTTCAAGCTGAATTTGGGTATTTCCGGTAAGTGTACTTCCGGCGTTTTTTGTTAACCCTACCGGAACAAAACTTGACTGCGATTTAGGAACCTGCCTGTAATAATCCAGATAAGCTAATCCAGACAAACCAATAAGGTCGGGTACCGGCGGGCATTCAGATAGCAAGGCTGTTGTATAAATATTCGGGTTTCCATATACGTCGGAGTACACGCAGTTGATGTTTTGATCTCCTGAAACAGTGGATGATATCTGAACAGATACATAAAATTCATAAAACCCCGGATAAATAGTAGCCAGACTGGAATTATTTTCATCTGCGCCCCAGGATATGGATTGCCCCTGGATGGGATTTAAATATCCATAATAAATATTCGGACTCCCCCCCAGAGGGGTTATTCCTTCGGGAAATGTAAGCTCAAGGTAATCAACCTGTGTCCATGGAACGGCTTGGAGGGAGAAGGTGAATTCCAAATCCATGATAGTATCCTTCACATAAGGCTTCGTTGATACTACTTCACCAATAATTTCATCAGCACCATCACCAAAGCTTATCCTATTCAATTCATCCTCAAACGGGTTAAAAGGGCAGGTTGGATTTTGTCCTGCCAGGGATAAGCTCAAAAATAGCGTAAATAGAAAAATCACATATTTTTTCATTTTAAAATGTATTTAAGTTCAAAATATTAAGAAAAAGGGACTGTAACACAGAAAAAGACTCTGTTGAAATAGCCCCTTTTAAACCTAACTCTGATAAAAGTTTATTGTATTACAAGTTTCTTTACATCCGAATTGTTTTGTGACCAAACCTTAATGTAATATACACCAGGGCTCAATTCACTAACATTCAGCATTGTTTGTTTTTGGATTTCCCCTTCCATCACCAGGCGGCCGCTTACTTCGAAAATATTCAAGGTTGCTGTAGCTGTTTCTGATGTATTCAGCTTCAAAACGACTTCGCTGCTTGCAGGATTTGGAAATACTTCAAAACTAAATTGTTCTGATGTTTCTATACCGCTTTTCAAAGCTACCGATTTGATGGCTGCCATGCTATTGCTTTGGTACTTCCCTGATGTATTGCCCAGGCTTTCGCTATAACTTACCTCAAGGTTGAACTCCTCACCGGATGATTCACGGAAGAGTTTGTACTTAATATCCTGGCCATTCATAAATCCATCTGCTGCTGAAGTCACCTGGTCGCTTCCAAAAAGACTGATGGCAGTGTTGGTTGTTAAGTAAGTGATGGTTGTGAAACCAAATAAGTTATCATTTTCATCAAAAGCTCCAATCATATCGCCGGCCTGAAGATCAATCATTGCCGAGGTAAGAATTGCTGTAATTTGCTTGTAAGGTGAAAATTTTACGCTACCCCACACCGTGTTTACCTGGTTTGTACTTTCAGCATTAACAACGCCCGATTTTAAATCACAAACTGGGAATTCGACCGTAAAAGCATCAGATACCTTAATTGAATAGGCCTTGCCGGGAGTTAGTTCCTGCAAAGAATAAATTTCAAGATCAGGCCAATAAACCCCCAACCCTATCAATTCCTGAATAATAACCACATTAGCGATTTGTTCGCCAAAAAGATCTTCGATCAACACCGGACATTCGCTCAAAACGGGTGCATAATACCAGCCGGCATTTTCAAAAACCAATTCCCTGCTTGCATTTCCGCTCCCTACAACCTGGAGGTTTTTGTCTTCAGTAAGTTTCATTACATATCCTGACTGATTGTTAAAATCGCCGATTGTATTAAAATTCTCTTCGGGCCAATAAATTTCAGTCAGATTTCTGAAAATAACAAGTTCATCAACCATTGAAGCAAATAGATCTTCCATGGCAGGATTTTCGGGTATGATGAAACTGGACATACTATTCCAGCCTTCTTTGAAAACAAAATT
>JACZJL010000164.1 GCA_014860585.1 Bacteroidales bacterium
CCACCATGATGTTTCAGGCACTGATTCTCCTTTCAGAGAAACCTCCAACATTTACGACGGCTCGCAATTCACTGCTGATATGGCCGTGCAGAACGTGATCGGCGATTCCTTCCGTGGCGCCACCTGGGTTTCGCTGCACAACGGCGGCGGCGTTGGCTGGGGCGAGGTGATCAACGGCGGGTTCGGCATGTTGCTCGACGGCTCACCTGATGCCGACCGACGGCTGAAAATGATGCTCCACTGGGACGTGAACAACGGCATTGCCCGCCGCAGCTGGGCCAGAAACGACGGCGCCATCTTCGCCATAAAGCGGGCTATGGAAAAAGAACCTTTATTGAAAGTTACCTTGCCAAATGTGGTGGATGACGAAGTGATCGATATTTAGCCGTGGAAAAGTACCCAATGTTAATGTTTATTTGATTAAAAAACAATTGTTATCTTTGCGCAAAATAATTCAATATCATGGATTTACAAACCAGGAAACTCAACATAATTGAATACCTGATCGGGCTTAAAAACGATCAGCTATTTAACAAAATTGAAGCAGCAATATATCAATCCAAAGCAGAGGAAGATAGGTCTTTTAAGCCATTTACTGCAGAAGAGTTAATTACAAGGGCAAAAAAATCTAATGCGGATTATAATTCCGGAAAGGTTATCAAACAAACACAACTGGAAAGCGAATCAGAAACATGGTAATCTGATGAAAATAATCTGGTCAGACTTTGCATCCAAATCACTTAGAAGTATATATCAGTATTACAAAGATGTGGCAAATGAAGATGTAGCCAAAAAGATAAAGACAAATATTTTCATCTCCACAAAAAAGTTGAACAATTATCCAGAGTTGGGTCAAATCGAAAAAAACCTTTCAAAGCTCGGAGAGGGTCATAGATACCTGGTTTCTGGTCATTACAAAATAATTTACAAAGCCATAAAAGAAGGAATCCTGATAACGGATGTTTTTGACACAAGACAAGACCCAATCAAAATAAATGATCCACACAGATAGGTTTAAATTAAGCCTTACAAATGCCACTAAATCAACTTTCCAGTAAACGCAGTAGAGCATGTGCACATTATTATGGTCACTCTGCATAACCTGGTGGATGATGAGGTGATCGAAATTTAGTTTTGAAATAGAACTTAAAATTGAAAGTTGGTAGGCATGTCTGAACGACGCGAACTAACAAGAATAATTGGAACCAATTATCAGGTGTGTAACAAGATGTGCCAGAAGTGAGATTGCGAATGAAATATGTTTTCCGAATTAAATGACTTTGCAGGATTATTTTTTTTCTATGTTTAATTCTGAAGAAATCGAAAAATATGTCAGACAGTCAAAAACTTAAATTACTCTTTGTTTGCACGGTAAACAGGATGAGAAGTGCGACTGCTCACAAAATTTATGAAACAGACCCGCGTTTTGAAGTAAAATCAGCAGGAACTGAAAAATCAGCAAGTACAGTGCTAACGGAAGAATTATTAAATTGGGCTGAGAGCGTTATCGTGATGGAAAAGCACCATAGAAATCATATTAGAAAACATTTCCCCGACATTTACAAAAACAAGAGAATTGTTTGTTTGTACATTCCAGACGACTACGACTATATGCAGACAGAGCTTATCAGCATTTTGAAAGATAAAATGGAAGATGTTTTTCTTAGAAAGCTCATTTGACGAAGAAAATCAACGACATGCTACATTCGTTTTGCAAAAGAGGCGATTCCAATGAAAAGCACAACTTAATCACTGCTGACCGACAACTTTCTAATATCGTCCTTACAGGACTTGCACCTTTTTCGTAACATCTTCTCTACCCATATTTTGTTCCTAACGGGACTACCCCAGCGAGGCAAAATATGGATAGAATTGAAGAAGTCTCGCAGAGCCTGCCCCGGTCCTTCGGGGGACGCAATATTTCCAATGAATTTGAGTCAAGCAAAAAAATTTTGTCGGACAGCAGTGATTTTTTATGTCTACTACTATTGGATTTAGGTATTACAATAGCACTGACTATGAATAAATTACGTCACAAAACAAAGTGTCGCAGCATCAGGGGTTTCAATGGTGATGTAAGCATCCTGCCCCGCTATAATTTCGGTGTTTCTGGACAGGAAAGTAGCTCGCAATCTCTTACTGCTGACACACTCAACCGTTTACCATTCTTCTTTTTTACACAAACTTTTATCTGACAATTTTGTTCTTATTTTGCAAAAACAACTAATTTTGAGGCAAACCGATGGAAGAGAATTTGAAAAGCGGCGAACTTCATGCCTTGATCAGCCTGCTCGACGAGCCCGATCCTGAGATCTTCAGCAGGATCCGTGAAAGGCTTTTCACTTATGGCATTGCAGCGATCCCAATGCTCGAGAATGCCTGGGATTCGACTTACGAGAACAATGATGTTCAGCAGCGGATTGAGGGAATCATCCATGATATTCAATTTGACAGCGTTTATCAGAACCTCAAAAAATGGAAGAATTCTCCTGAGCCTGATCTTCTGACCGGTTTTATCCAGGTGGCCAGATACCAGTATCCGGAACTGAAAGAGAAAGAAATTCTTGATAAAATTGGGCAGATCGTTCAGGATGTATGGCTTGAGTTAAACAATAACCTCACTCCGCTTGAGAAAATCAGGGTGATTAACCACATTCTGTTTGATATACACGGGTTCAGCGCCAACAAATCGGATTTGTATGCTCCTTCCAATTCCTATCTCAACCTTTTGCTGGAGACCAAAAAAGGCAACGCCTTATCATTGAGCATCATTTATATGGTTGTGGCTCAAAGTCTGAAAATTCCTGTTTATGGGGTAAACCTGCCACAAAATTTCGTCATGGCCTACATCGACAGGATGCTCAACCCCGGAGAAACCGTGAAAAAAAGTGTCATCCAGTTCTACATCAATGCTTTCAACGGCGGTGCTGTATTCACCCAACGCGAAATAGAACTGTTCCTTCGGCAGATAAATTTAGAGGTTGATGATAAGTATTTCCTCCCCTGCGATAACCTGACCATCATCCGGCGGGTACTCAATAATTTGATCTATGCCCATGAAAATAAAGGTGATGTGGAAAAAGTGGCAGAATTGAAAAAGCTCCAGGAAGCACTGGATGATAGGGAGGTTTAACTTGAAGCCAGCATTATCAATAAATTGACAATCATTCAGTGTCTTTATACAACATCGTCAATGCTGTTTTTTTTATCCTCCCACGACGGATCGTTAAAATCGAAGTTAAGGACGTTAAAAAGAATCATGGGGGCGATACTCCCAATTCGCTCGTAAAGCATTGAGTTTTCCCGGGTTTCTTTGTTCAGGTATTTTGCTTTGGGATCAATGTAATTGTATGTGGCAATTATCAGGCTTAGGATCAGCACCCCTTTTATGATGCCGAAAAGCAACCCCGTAATTTTGTTTAAAAACCCAAGTTCAACCTGAGTAATAATATTATCGAGAACTTTCCCGATGATCGCAAGTATGATTACCACTACAATAAAAATGATAATAAAGGCCATGATAAACAGGTATTCGCGTGCCATATCAAAGTGGCTGGCAAGAATTATAGCAAGATAATCCGAAAGTTTTATTCCAAGGTAAATCCCAAGAATCAACCCTGCCAGCGAAGTAAAAGACTTGATAAAACCTTTGCTGAATCCGGCAATGGCATAAACAATCAGGATCACCCCGATGATGATATCCAGGTAATTCATGTTGATTTGAGTTTTCGGGTTAATTTTGAAGCAAACACAAATTTATTCAGTTCCGGGTTATCCGATGTGAGTATCTCTTTGTTATCCCCTTCCCACCAGAGTTGACCGTCGTTGATAAATACGATATTATCGCCAATTTCCACTACTGAATTCATATCGTGTGTGTTGATCACGGTAGTTATGTTGAACTCTTTGGTGATTTCGCTGATCAGATTGTCGATCAGGTTGGCGGTCTGCGGGTCGAGTCCGGAGTTGGGTTCGTCGCAAAAGAGATATTTCGGGTTTAATGAAATGGCCCTTGCGATGGCCACACGTTTCATCATCCCGCCACTCAACTCTGAAGGCATCAGTGTGTTGGCATGCTCCAGGTTTACGCGTTTCAAACAAAAATTCACCCGCTCCAGGCGCTGTTGAGGGGTCATTTCGCTGAACATCTTTAACGGAAAACCCACATTTTCCTCAACATTCATATAATCAAACAAGGCTCCTCCCTGGAACAACATGCCAATTTCCTGCCTGATGGATTTTTTCTTCCGGAAACTGAGTGTTGAAAAGAGACGCTCATTGTACAAAATCTGCCCGCTGTCGATCTCATGAAGCCCGACCAGGCACTTCATCAACACTGTTTTTCCCGATCCACTCTGACCAATGATCAGGTTGGTTTTGCCCTGCGAAAACTGCACCGACACATCTTTCAGCACATGGTTGCTGCCAAAGAACTTGTTGATATTTCTTGCTTCGATCATTACAGTAAGAGTTGGGTGAGGATCAGGTTGAAAATGATAATTAAGATGCTGCTGTAGACTACCGCTTTCGTGCTGGCAGTTCCTACTTCGAGGGCGCCGCCGCGGGTTTCGTAACC
Organism: Bacteroidales bacterium; assembly: GCA_014860585.1. NCBI lineage: Bacteria > Pseudomonadati > Bacteroidota > Bacteroidia > Bacteroidales > Bacteroidales bacterium. Next base: position 4,577 of record JACZJL010000164.1, read on the forward strand.
CTGGAATCCCGAAACGGTAGTGATTAAAAAGGCAAAAACAGCAGTTTTTATCAGGGCATAGGTGATGGTGTAAGGATCAAACCAACTCTGCAAGCCGAGGATATAATCGTTGGAAGTAACAATTCCTGAAAGGATACAGGCAAGCCAACCGCCAAAGAGTGCAAAGCAGATACTGAAAATGATCAGGATCGGGTTAATCAGCACGCCGGCAAATACTTTGGGTTGAATCAGGAAATTGGCGGGATTTACTCCCATAATCTCAAGGGCATCAATCTGCTCGGTCACGCGCATGGTTCCTATCTCTGAAGCAATACGCGAACCAACTTTTCCGGCCAGCACAAGGCTGATCATCGTAGGAGAAAATTCGAGGATGATGGACTGACGGGTAGTAAATCCGACCATGGTAAGCGGTATCAGCGGACTGTCGATGTTGTAGGCAGTTTGCAGCGCAACTACGGCGCCAACGAAAATGGAGATGATAATCACAATACCCAGGGAGTCAACCCCGAGTGTTTGAAATTCAGACAAAATCTGCCGGAAAAACATCCTCACCCGGTCTGGTTTCGAAAAAACATCTCTCATCAACAGGATGTACTTACCAAGGTCGCTGATCAGATTCATGATGATGAAATTTTTTGGCTAAAGTAATGAAAATTTCATTGATCCCAGATTACGCATTTGAAATGCATAAACGACAAAGCCGGGGAGGGCATCGGGCTGGCTTCAATTCTGTATGATTAACGATTACACCAATTGCAATTCAATGAAAAAGGTAATAAGGTAAGGTCAATTAATGGAATATGTTCTCTACTAAGGTATTGCTTCAGGATAAGGTTTTCCCTCTCCGAAAAATGACCTTTCAAATAATGAAAACCTTATTTCCATCTTCAAACCTGAGTAGCAATCAGCCACCAACGAGCTATCTGACCTTATTGCCTTATTTTCGATGATTTGGAATGAAAATGAACAATCGGTAATAATAAACAACCTCAATAAGGTAATAAGGTTATGAAAATCAATTGGATGCGTTTTCTACTAAGGTTTTGCTTCAGGATAAGGTTTTCCCTCTCCGAAAAATGACCTTCAAATAATGACAACCTTATTTCCAACTTTTAACCTTAGTAGAAGTAACCAACATCCAAACAATCCGACCTTATTACCTTATTTGCTCCAAAAACATCAGATAAATCCGGAAATAAGGTAATAAGGTTATGAATATCAATGGAATACATTTTCTACTAAGGTTTGAGTTCAGGATAAGGTTTCCCTTCTCCGAAAAATGACCTTCAAATAATGACAACCTTATTTTCCATCTTCAACCTTAGTAGAGATGAGCCACCAACGAGCAATCAAACCTTATTACCTTATTTTTTAGATATTTGCCCAAAAAATTACAATGAAAATCGAATACAATAATCTCTACACGCACTTTGTGTTCACCACGTTACACCGATTACCCCTGATTTCAGAGACAAACCGGATCAGAATCGAGAAATACATCACGGGTATTGTGAACAATAATTCTTCAAAGCTTTACGCCATCTATGCCAATCCCGAACACATTCATTTCCTGGTTTCTCGTGCACCAAATCTTTCGGAAGAAAAACTTGCGACCATTGTGGCCGATAGCTCCGAAAAATTTATCAACGATAACAAATTGTCTCATGGCATCTTCACCTGGCAACAGTCGGCTTCCGCATTTTCAATTTCAAAATCGGAGGTAGATACAATCTGTAAGTACATTTTAAACCAGCCAAAGCATCATAAAAAGGTAACTTTCGAAGAGGAGTATCAGGATTTCATCAAACATTAGCAGTCAACAATCAGCGCCAACGACAAATAGTTACAGCAAGAAAGTTCTCCAAATTTTATTTTCGGCAGATAGCGTTTTCACCTGAGCACTATTTGGAATATCTATAAATTTCAATTTTAACATTTTAATTCTGATCTCGTATGGAATTTATACTGAAATTTGCTCATCCTCAAAATAACAGCCTCCGAAAAAATGAATGTTAAATCCATAAACCGTTTCCCACAATGAAAAAATCCTTTCTACTCCTTGTCATGGCCTGCTTTTGGCTGGCAGGCGCGTTTGCCCAGACGGGCGCCATTGAAAACCTCCAGGTTGCCCAGCGCACCGATGGCAGCGGGCTGGTTGACATCCATTTCGACTTGAATGGTACAGGCGCATCCTACAACCTCCAGTTTGAAGCGAGCTTTGATGATGGCGTTAATTACGAGCCGCTCTCCGAAACCTTCCTTACCGGCGTACTGACTGATGTTTTGCCCGGCACAGGTAAACACATCATCTGGGCAGGAAAAGCCTCCCACCCCGAAACCTTTAGCACACAGACAAGGGTGAGGGTGATTGCAACAGAGAAAATATTACTTAAATGTGGTGATCCATTTATTGACCAGCGTGACGGGAATAGCTATGCGACCGTTCAAATCGGGAATCAGTGCTGGATGAGCGAGAATTTAGCCTGGTTGCCGGCAGTTAGTCCATCATCTCAGGGAAGTGAAACAATTCCTCATTACTATGTTTATGATTATGAAGGCACAGATGTAAGTGCCGCAAAAGTTTCTGCCAATTATTATAACTTTGGTGTTTTGTACAACTGGCCTGCATCGCATACTGCCTGCCCTGATGGATGGTACTTACCCACAGAAGTAGAGTGGACAGCTTTAGCAATTTATTTGAGTAGTCAACCTGAATATTTGTGTAACAGCGAACCTTCTTATATTGCAAAAGCTCTTGCTGCATCCTCTGACTGGTATGGTTCATCAGGTACTTGTGCTGTGGGAAATAACCTTAACGATAATGATGCAACTAGTTTTTCAGGTCTTCCGGGAGGACTGCGATCAATTTATGGCGAATTTTACAACATTGGCTACAATGGTCTATGGTGGTCATCAGAGGATAATGCAACTGGAAGTTGGGAAAGAGGTTTAGGATACAATGATGCATATTTACATATTGGTGGAGGAAATAAAGGATATGGTTACAGTGTGCGCTGCATAAAGAGTGTTGGATCAATTTTAAACCAGCCCCCTTTACCACCATCCAACCCTTCACCTGAAACAGGTTCTATAAATCAGCCAATCAATATAACTCTAACTTGGTCTTGCTCTGATCCGGAAGGCGACCCGCTCACTTACGATGTTTACTTTGGAACTGATGATAATCCTCCTCTTGCAGTTGCAGGAATTTCCACCCAAACATATACAACTGTAACGCTGCAATACAGCACGCCTTACTACTGGAAAATTGTTGCACATGATGATCAGGGGAATACTACAGAGGGAGATGTATGGAGTTTTACAACACTTCCTCAACCTGAATGGCAATGCGGCGATGTTTTAATTGATACCCGTGATGGAAATGAGTATTCCAGTGTGCAAATTGGTGATCAGTGTTGGATGGCTGAAAATCTTGCTTATCTACCGAGTGTTAGCCAATCATCACAGTACAGTAATAATGACCCATATTATTATGTTTATGGATATCAAGGAACAAATACTAATACAGCAAAAGCTACAGAAAATTATCAGAATTATGGTGTCCTTTTTAATTGGCCTGCTTCACTAACAGCTTGCCCCGAAGGCTGGCATTTGCCGACCTATGCTCAATGGACACAATTGGTTGATTATTTGGGGTCACAAGGGATTAACCTTCATGGAAATGCCCTAAAGTCCTGCCGTCAGGTAAACTCACCACTGAGTGGTGATTGTAACACGATGGAACACCCCAGATGGAACTCAGACGCCACAAATCACGGATTTGATGAATTTGGCTTTTCTGCGTTACCTGGCGGGATACGACATATGGGGATTTATGGCAATCTTGGCATGTATGGCCACTGGTGGTCAGCTACGGAGTATAATTCCACGATAGCATGGAACTCGGTCATTATAAGCTTTTGGGGCGCGATGAACAAATACTCCGATTATGAAAAGTCCACAGGAATGAGTGTACGCTGCCTCAAAAATATGATTACCGGTGCAGTATTGCCGATCGTTACCACCACAGTTATTAATGGCATCACCTCTACTACTGCAAATGCTGGCGGTAATGTTACAGAAGATGGCGGTGCACCCGTTACTGCCCGTGGTGTAGTCTGGAGTACAACCCCAAACCCGACTTTGGAAGTAAATGAAGGATTTACTACAGATGGTGAAGGATCAGGAGAGTTTACAAGTGTGATTATAGGAACACCAAACATCACTTATCACGTAAAAGCTTATGCAACCAATTGTATAGGAACAGCATACGGTGAAAATGTAATTTTCAAAACTTCTTCTGTTAATCCTTGTCAAAGTCAGCCTGTTTTAGTTGATGAACGTGATGGGAATGCCTACAATACAGTTCAAATAGGAGATCAATGCTGGATGGCTGAAAATCTTGCTTATTTACCAGAGGTTAGCCCTCCATCAGAGGGAAGTGCAACTAATCCCTATTATTATGTTGTAGGTTACCAGGGATCAGATGTAAATACAGCTAAAACTAATTCTTATTATCAGAATTATGGTGTCCTATACAACTGGCCGGCTTCAATAACAGCTTGCCCTCTCGGATGGCATTTGCCTGCAGACACAGAGTGGATAATATTAATTGATTATATTGTTGGTGAAGGATATCCAAACCAGCCTAATGACCCAAATGGTGCCGGCAACGCACTGAAATCATGCCGCCAAGGATATTCACCTTTAGGTGGAGTTTGTAATACCTCTAAACATCCGCTATGGTCTTCAAATTCTACAACTCATGGCTTTGATGAATTTGGGTTTTCAGGGCTTCCTGCTGGTAATCGTTTGAATTATGGGGCTTTCGGTGGTTTAGGTACTACCGGCATTTGGTGGTCCTATACGGAGAGTTCTGCAACAAACACTTGGGGCTACATTTTGAATTACGGCTCTACAAAAGTCAGCAGTGATGATCTTTATAAGGAAATGGGGAGTAGTATACGTTGTTTGAAAGATTAAGCTAACTTTTATTTTCCATTTAATGCTTGCTAAAAATCAAATCTAAAAACATGAAGCCGAATATAAAAATCAACATCACCACCATCCTGATCGCTTTGCTTTCATTTCAACTGCACTCCCAGGAAACCCTTACCAAAGATTCTGACCGCTTTATCTTCAACACCAAAACCGGTGAAGTGCTGATCGCGGAGTCGGCGGCCATGACCTTCGATACCAAAACGCCGGTGGTGGAGGTGCTGGTTCCCAATGGCGGCGAGAGTGCTGGTCATGCCACACCGCTTGAGGTGGGCTGGTTGGCAGCCGATGAAACGCTGGCGGAAGCGCCGGTGTCGGTGTTTCTGCTCACAGAGGCCGGAACGGTAAGCTACACCCTCGCAGCACTAATTGCCAACACAGGTAATGAAGGTTTTAATTTACCAATTGAGGCGGTGGGACAGGCCAAAATCAGGATCACCGCTACTGATGCGTTCGGCAATGTGGGTGAAGATAGGAGCAACGACATTTTCACCATCACCTGCCAGCCACCGCAGGAACTGACGGTGCAACAGATAACCGAAACAACTGCAATAGTTGGGTGGTCTTCAACGGGAACCGGAGTAACCTACGACCTGCTGTATGGCTTTGCCGGTTTCGACCCGCTCACCGAAGGAACGCTGGTGCAGGGAATCAGCGAAAACAGTTACCTGTTGAACGACCTGCTGCCAGCCTACGCTTACCAGTGTTACGTGAGGACAGTGTGTAGCGAAACCCCCGGTGAATGGAGCGCTCCTGCCGAATTTACAACCCCATCGGGCGAAGAACACACCGTTTGCATCCCACAGGGGTGGAGCATCATTTCGAGTTACAACCAGCCTTACAGCCCTTCAATGCCCGATGTGTTTGCGCCGCTTACGGCAAACAACCAGGTAGTGATTGTATTGGGGAAGCAGGGCATTTACTGGCCTTCACAGAATGTAAATACACTGGGCAACTGGGATGTTTACCAGGGCTACAAGATCAAGATGAACAGTGCGGGCTGCCTGCAGATTGCGGGCGAACAGCCATTGGACAAAACCGTTGAACTTGCGCAGGGAGCGAGTTATCTGCCGGTGCTTTGCGACCAGCCGGTGCCGGTAAGCAATATCCTCACCCCACTTGGCAATGATTTGCTGATTGCATTCGACATCCATGCTCAACTCATCTACTGGCCGATGGGACAAATCTATACGCTGGAATACCTTGAACCGGGAAAAGGCTACTTAATCAACATGATTGCGCCGGGTGAAATCACATACACCTGCGCCAAATCATCATTGGCAGGCTACACAAAAGCCCAGCCGCCGGATTATGAAAATGCTCCCTGGATCGTCAGCAAAACCGGAACAAACCACTTTGTTTCAATCACCGAAAGTGCTTTGTCGCAGCTTCAAACCGGCGACTACCTTGGTGCATTTGATCCTGACGGGAACTGTTCAGGCCAAACAAAGGTTGAGCAGGGAAAAGGCAATCTCCTGCTGGTTGTCAATGGCGCAGACCTGACTACACCGGCTGGACTTTCAGAAGGTGAAGCGATGGAGTTCAGGGCTTTCAACGCCACCACCAAAGAAACCATCCCTGTGGAAGTCACCTTCAACAATGGTTTTCCGCATAGCAGCCATTTCGCTGAATCAGGACAATCCATGATTACCGGATTGAAAACGGGGGCAACCAACCTATCAGAAGCCGATTTAGCAGACATCACACTGCATCCCAACCCCACTAAAGGGCTGTTCACCATCGGAGGATTGACCGGGACTTTTAACTTACAGGTGTTCAATGCCACAGGCCTCAAAATAAAAGACACAGCGATTGAACTGCCCGGCCAGGTTGACCTTTCAGGTTATGCAAACGGGATATATTTTATCAGGATCACAAGCGGAGAACGAAGCTGGCTGGAGAAGGTGGTGAAGGAGTAGTGTTGAAGAAAAAAGTCCATCCACATTTTGTGTTAATAATGACCTCTTAGGGAATAGACAACAATGGTGTCATCAATTAATTCATAAATAATCCGGTGTTCAAGGTTAATGCGCCGGCTCCATTTACCTGATAAATTGTGCTTCAAAGGTTCAGGCTTTCCACTGCCGGAAAA
>JACZJL010000165.1 GCA_014860585.1 Bacteroidales bacterium
TTCCTGGAAAAGAAATCAACCGGATGTAGTGACTAAAAACCAGATCACGCTCATATTTGAGGATTCAGGCCGACATTTATGGGTTGGCTCTTCCGGCGAGGGGCTAAGTGTATTCGATAGAAAAAAAAAGACTTTCGAAACCGTCTATTTTGAAACCACAAGTGGCCTTGAAGAATTGATCTGGGTGCTAGACATGCTCGAAGACAGGTTTGGAAAACTTTGGTTGGCCACCCAGCGGGGTTTGTTTTGTATTGACACACCATGGGAAAAAGGTCAGGTTATACCGGTTTTCGAACATCATTTATTGTCAACTTCCTACATCACTGATCTTTTTGAAGACAGTAAAGGCCGATTATGGATGACTTCAGGGAATAAGGGGGTTTTCTGTCTATTACCTGAAAACAGGGATTCAAAACTGCTCAGGCACTACCTGCATCATTTTTACAGTACCGGCCTATTCGCAAACCGGAATGCGAATGAAATATATGAAGATATAAGCGGAAAGTTGTGGATGAGGTCAGAAACAGCCCTTTTTTACTATAACGAGGAAACAGACAGCATCGAGTATCATGAACATTTCAGAAAAGTGCTGAACGGCGAAAATTTTGTTTTCACAGGCGATAAATCGGGTCATCTCTGGTTTATCTCAGAACAGGGACTGGTAAGATACAATCCCAATGACGGCGCGGATAGAAGTCTGAAGCTGTTCAGTGCCAGCGAAGGCCAACTATACACCGGTATTAATTATGCTCCCTTTCTCCAAAGCCTGTCAGGTCATATTTACTTCGGAGGCAGCGGACCCAACGGCGCAGGTTTTTGCCGGTTTCATCCTGACAGCGTTCACCCTGATAACCTCCATCTGCCAGAGGTGATGATTACCGATTTTAGGATCAGAAATGAGCCCGTTGAACTGGACAGCACCATTGACTCGAAAAAGCTACTTCGGTTAAAATACAACCAGAACTTTTTTTCGCTTGAGTTTGTTGCCATTGACTATCGCAACCCTGAGATGAATCAACACGCCTATATCCTCGAAGGATATGACAAAGGCTGGGTGCATTCAGGCGCCAGGCGCTTTGCCAATTATACCGGGGTGCCTCCCGGGGAATATGTTTTCAGGGTTAAAGGATCGAACAACGATGGCTACTGGAATGAGGAAGGCGCCCAGATCATGTTGATCATTACGCCTCCCCCATGGAAAACCTGGTGGGCTTACACAATATATACGTTATTTTTGGCAGGGCTGATCTTCGGTTGGCGGCGCTACGACCTGAAGCGTCTGCGCCTTAGACAAGCGCTGGAAATTGAGCATGTGGAAGCGGAAAAGCTTAAGGAACTCGATAAAATGAAATCCCGATTTTTTGCCAATATCTCACATGAATTCCGCACTCCGCTTACCCTGATCCTTGGGCCTATGCACAAGCTCAAAGAAAAAACCAAAGACAAGTTCTGCCTGAAAGAACTGGATGTGATGCATCGCAATGCCTTGCGGTTGCTCAAACTGATCAATCAACTGCTCGACCTCTCAAGGCTTGAAGCCGATCAGATGAATCTCCATGCCTCGCCGGTGAATCTCGTCGAAATGCTCAAAGGGTATGTACAATCATTCGAATCGCTGGCCAGGCAAAAGAATATTCAATTGTCCTTCGTTGTCCGGCAGGAGCAGATCGCAGCATGGATTGACCGGGATAAACTGGAAAAAATTCTATACAATCTACTCTCAAATGCTTTTAAATTTACAGAGGAGGGTGGGAGGATTGAAGTTTCAATCAGTCCACAACCGGCTGTTGGCACAAAGCAGGCAGAGGTTCATAGAAAATGGACAGAGGACTGGAGACTGAAAACCGGTGAATCAGACGGCCAGTGGGTGAGCATCACCGTCTCCGACACAGGTTGCGGCATTGCACCGGAAAAACTCCCCCATATCTTCGACCGATTCTACCAGGCCGGCGAAAGCTACCTGAAAGATCAGGAAGGAACAGGAATTGGCCTTGCGCTGACCAAAGAGCTCGTGGAACTGCACTACGGACAAATCTCGGTGGAAAGCTCTCAGGGTAAGGGAACAACTTTCACCCTGATACTGCCTTTGGGAAACGAACACCTGAAACCGGAGGAAATGGTGACTGAAAGCGCGTATGATGCAGTCATCCCAGCAGCATCGGACAATGGTCTGAACTTATCATTGCCTTTTGTCCCTCCAGAAGTTGATCATCGCCCCCATGCCGATGAAAATAACCTGGAAAACCTTGAAGAGACCACTCAACCGCTGGTGCTGATTGTGGAGGATAATGATGACCTGCGTACCTACATCCGCTCCTATCTCGATGCTGATTACCTGGTATCAGAGGCCTTCGATGGGGAAATGGGTTTGCAGAAAGCCATCGAAAAAATTCCTGATTTGATCATTAGTGACGTGATGATGCCCAAAATGGACGGCATTCAAATGTGTAGGAAACTCAAAACCGACAAATGCACAAGCCATATCCCGGTGATCCTGCTCACTGCTAAAGCCGCCATGGAAGACAAACTCGAAGGGCTCGAAACCGGCGCCGACGATTTCATCACCAAGCCTTTCGACCCGCATGAGCTGTTGGTCAGGATCAAAAACCTGATTCTTCAGAGGGCTAAACTCCGCGATTATTACCTGAAACAGCTCACTGCCGGAAAGGAGCAGGAGGCGCCGGTGCTATCACTCGACCAGCAATTCCTCGAAAAGGCGCATCGCATTGTGAAAGAAAACATGACAGATTTCAATTTCAGTGTTGAAGCATTTGCAGAGGAAATGGCGATGAGCAGGGTACAGCTTCACCGGAAGATCAAGGCTTTGCTCAACCAAACAGCCACTGAGTTTATTCGCAATTTGCGGTTGATGCGCGCTGCATCATTGATCAAAGCAGGGAAGGGGAATATCACCGAAATCGCCTTCGAGGTGGGCTTCAACAACCTGTCATGGTTTGCCAGGTGTTTCCAGGAATACTATGGCGAAAATCCATCAGCGTTTGCTTCACGGCATGGCAAACCCTGATGCCTTGCAACCGGCTTAACCTGCCGACCTGAATACCCTTCAAAATCACTTAATTGTTTTGGTTTCACGCAAAGTACGCAAAGAAACCGCAAAGCGCGCAGAGAAATCATTAAAGGAAAACTCACAAATCCCGATTATAAATTCAGGTTTAATTCAGTTTAAGATCAGCCGCAATTTCAACCTTAGTTTTCTTTCATTACGCTGCACCCCCCCCAATTTCATTAAAGATGTAACGACAGTGTTAAAGATTGAAACGACAGTGTTAGCATTTCCCCTCCCTCCGGTTGTAATTTTGCAGGGAACATTTTTATTCACCTAAAAACACAGCCGTTATGAAAAGGAAATTGACTTCCGTTGCAATTTTTATGGCATGTTCGGTGTCATTGATTGCACAGCCGCAACTCCCCTTCGTTGCCAATCCGGCAAACCCCGTTCTCGAGCATGGCGCTCCCGGCGCATGGGATGCAGGGGGAATGATCACTCCCAACATTGTTTTTGACAATGGAACCTGGTACCTGTTCTATTCCGGCAGTATTGGTTGGAACACCAATCCGGCTGCCATCGGTTATGCCACCTCCACCGATGGCTATACCTTCGACAAAGTTACCGTGGATGAACCGCTGTTTGCTCCTGATGGCAGCGGATTCGATGCATGGGCGGTGAGCAATCCGGTGGTTGTAAAAGAGGGCGACCTGTGGGTGATGTACTACGGTGCGCGTCAGTCTGCAGGAGCCGGACCCGGGCCTTACATCGGCAGGGCAACTGCAGCCAGTCCCGGAGGTCCGTGGACAAGAGAGGAGAGCCCGGTACTGTCAAGAGGGAGTATAGTAGAATGGGATGGCCATTGGGTACTGCCCGCCAGTGTGCTGCACACCGACACAGCCATGATGATGTTTTACTCCGGTGGTGCAAATTACAGTACCGGCGGCTGGAGTATGGGAATGGCCTACAACAACGGTTCGGGATGGATAAAATATAATGATCCCCTTACCACCGAGCCGCCTTACTTACAAAGCGATCCGGTACTTATGCCGGGAGAGCCCGGAACCTGGGATTCAGGAGATGCCACTTTTGGTTTTGTCAACAAGGTGGCGAATGGATTTGAAATGTTTTATGCAGGGTTTCATGCTGGTGAGATGAGCCTTGGTTGTGCTAAAAGTCCGGATGGGATTCTTTGGGTAAAGTCCCCTTCAAATCCGGTTTTCACCTACATGGATGATCCTTTTGCCTTTGCACAGGGATTATATGTACTCCAGTGTCCATCTGTAATGATCACCAACGATCAATACCTGATGTACTTTGATTATGGAATATTACCAGGTACCGGCTACATCGGCATGGCCACCGCACCCACCCTGACACAGATCATCCACGTTCCCGCCGACCAGCCCACCATCCAGGCCGGGATTGATGTGGCCACCACCGGTGACACGGTTTTGGTTGCCGAAGGCACCTACTACGAAAACATCAACTTCAGGGGCAAAGCCATTACCGTGGGCAGCCACTTTTTGATGGATGGCAATGCCAATCATATTGATAATACGGTCATTGATGGTAGTCAGCCTTCTCATCCTGATAGCGCATCAGTTGTGTATTTTATCTCCGGGGAAGATACCACTTCGGTAATCACAGGATTTACCATCACAGGTGGTGGGGGTACTGTTGAAACTTATTACAATACAAGGGCTGGAGGTGGAATTTATGCCTACAATTCAGGTTGCAGGATCGAACACAATTACATAACAGGCAACGAGGTTACGGGTGCCACTTCAGTTGGCACAAGTTTCGCGGGTGGCGCTGGTTTGTGCTGCATCACATTGGATAATCAAAGCCGTTGGGCGATAATTGATCATAACACGATCAACTACAATAATTCTTCATCCGATGCTGCTTCATCTTTTGGTGGAGGTATGTCTGTTTTGATCAATTCGATCATCACCAATAATGTGATCGAACACAATACCTGCACTAATTCCACGGGATACGCTGACGGCGGCGGAATTGAAATTCAACAGATGGGCGGAATCAGCATTTCCTCTGTTATTCAAAATAACATCATAAAGAACAACGAGATTTCCGGCGGATTGGACGTGAATGGAGCCGGAATCATGAATTATGGTGTACCTGCTTTGATTGAAAACAACATCATTGAAGGGAATGTAGCCACCGCAGCTGATTATGCGTGGGGTGGCGGAATGGCTGCTTTTAATGTTTCGGAGGGTATTGACATCCATTCGAACACCATTCAAAACAACTCAATTTCTGCCAACTATGCCTATGGCGGAGGTTTACATTTTTATAACTGTGGCATTACCACAATCAAAAACAACCAGCTTCTGCAAAATAGCGGAATTGGAACTACTGTCATGTGCGGAGGGGGACTTTGGATACACACAGCCAATGATACTTTAAAAATAGAAAACAACATAGTGAACAACAACGTCACCTCAGCTGCGAGCAGCACAGTTGGCGGAGGAGTAGCGATTTATATCACCAATGACAACAAAGTGATTTTTATGAATAATCAGGTAGGTCAAAATGTAGCTGTTCAAGGAGGGGGTCTCTTCACATTCAATACATTCAACAGCCTGATCATCAATAATTCATTCGACGAAAACCAGGGAACCAATGGCGGAGCAATCCGTTTCAGGCAATATGATGGGAAGGAGTTGATATCCGGAGAAATGCTTCAGGATGATAGTCGCCTTGAAGATTTATCCTCAAAAGAATCAAGAATGCTGGTCCCGGTTTTGGTCAACAATACATTTTATGGAAATAATGCGAGTTCAATGGGTGGCGCCATTTATAGCGATCATATCTTTTCTGTTCCAATGGTGATCAACTCAATATTTTATGCCAACGATGCAATAAATTTTGATAATATTTATAGTTCAGGTTCGGAAGCTTTTACGATCAATTATTGCGATATTGATACCTTAGAAGTTTATGGTGGATGGACAGGCGAAGGCAACATCAACCAAGACCCCCTATTCGACCTCTCCGGC
>JACZJL010000166.1 GCA_014860585.1 Bacteroidales bacterium
CCCAGCATTACCTGATGGCAACTAAGAATAGGGGTTGCGCTCGTTATGGGACTTAACCCGACACCTCACGGCACGAGCTGACGACAACCATGCAGCACCTTGTAAAATGTCCCGAAGGAAGATCCCCTTTCGGGGACTGTCATAATACATTCAAGCCCAGGTAAGGTTCCTCGCGTATCATCGAATTAAACCACATGCTCCACCGCTTGTGCGGGCCCCCGTCAATTCCTTTGAGTTTCAACCTTGCGATCGTACTTCCCAGGTGGATCACTTAATACTTTCGTTCAGTCGCTGACTGTGTATCGCCAACAACGAGTGATCATCGTTTACAGCGTGGACTACCAGGGTATCTAATCCTGTTTGATCCCCACGCTTTCGTGCATTAGCGTCAGTTACAGCTTAGCAAGCTGCCTTCGCTATCGGTGTTCTGTAGCATATCTATGCATTTCACCGCTACATGCTACATTCCGCCTACTTCAACTGTACTCTAGACTAACAGTATCAATGGCAGTTCCCTGGTTGAGCCGGGGGATTTCACCACTGACTTATTAGTCCGCCTACGCACCCTTTAAACCCAATAAATCCGGATAACGCTTGCATCCTCCGTATTACCGCGGCTGCTGGCACGGAGTTAGCCGATGCTTATTCCCACGGTACCGTCAGTCCCCGACACGTCGGGGGGTTCTTCCCGTAGAAAAGCAGTTTACAACCCATAGGGCCGTCATCCTGCACGCGGCATGGCTGGTTCAGACTTGCGTCCATTGACCAATATTCCTCACTGCTGCCTCCCGTAGGAGTCTGGTCCGTGTCTCAGTACCAGTGTGGGGGATAATCCTCTCAGAACCCCTAGACATCATAGTCTTGGTGAGCCGTTACCTCACCAACTAACTAATGTCACGCATGCCCATCTATGATCGCAAAAGCTTTAATTCAAAAAAGATGCCTCTTCTGAATATTATAGGATATTAATCCGAATTTCTTCGGGCTATGTCCTGATCAAAGGTAGGTTGCATACGCGTTACGCACCCGTGCGCCGGTCGCCACCCGGTATTGCTACCTGTGCTGCCCCTCGACTTGCATGTGTTAGGCCTGCCGCTAGCGTTCATCCTGAGCCAGGATCAAACTCTTCATTGTAATTGTAAATCTTATTTGTGTCTTTCGGATTTACTTTCACATTCAAAATTAACTGACTGTGGATATTTGCTGCTTAAAACGTTACTTCAATCTTTTCAAAGAACTTGTGATTCTTTCCTTTTCTCTTCTCAAAAAGGGCTGCAAAGATAATACTTATTTTATTCCTGCAACTTTTTTTGAAAATTTTTATCATTCTTTTTATGAACTGCTTTTCCGTTTCGAAAAGGGCTGCAAAATTACATCTAATTTTAAAACCACCAAACTTTTTTTTCAAAAAAATTAATTATTTTTTTCAACCTCATCAAATCACTCTATATCAATATTATAGAAAATAAAATTTGATCGCTTCACGATGTTAAAAGAACGTTTCCTCAAAAAGGGCTGCAAAGATACATCTATTTTTTATTATTGAACAAACATTTTCTTCATTTTTTGCAATTATTTCTAAGTTTTTGAGGGGGCAATCATTTCAATTGTATCAAAGTCGTTCAATTGCAAATATTTATGCCTTAATCAAGTTTTATTATTATTAACATACATGATAAATTTAAGCTTGACGTTTGGTTTATTTCCGTACTTCACTCAATTGAAACAATGAAAAACTCGATCTTTCAAATCAAATTAGTCTCTATAATAATAGGTGTAGTATTAACAACTTCCCTTTTCGCTCAAAACCCATATCAAAAGGAGCCTCTGGCTAAGAGGTTCTTTGTAGAGGGGATTGTAGGACTTCAGTTTGGAACTATTACTGCCATTGAAGTCTCGCCTTTGGTTGGATTCAAGGTTACAAACAATTTCATTACAGGTTTAGGATTCACTTATCAATACAGTGATTACCAGGACTTTTACTTAAACCTTGAAACCGGAGATTTGGCTGATCGGGAGATAAACACTATCGGAAGCCGGTTTTTTACAAGATATTACTTCGCTGATTGGTTTGAAGGACTTCTTGGTGGGCTCTTCGTGCATGGAGAATACGAGTATTTAAGCTATTCGAGGAATTTCAGGGAGGATCGTAACGGTAAATATGTGGATGTTTATGGAATTCCTTATTCAGCCGGTAATCAAAAAGTGTCAGTCCCCGGGTTATTGGTAGGCGGAGGTTTACAACAATCTATAGGGGGGAGTGCCTATGCTAGTATCCTGGTGTTGTACAACCTGAATGAGACCAATGACACACCCTACAGCAATCCCATTTTTAGAATTGGAATTGGTTTTGGCATGTGATTTTTTCAACATCGATTGTTCAGCAACCCCCTTTCAACCTGATAAACACTGATCGAATTATTAAGACCAGAAACCCAATTTAAATAGCAATTAAGTTTTATCAGGGATATTTTTGAGGATTTCCAATGTCCACTTCCAGAACTTATCGACTGATTTGATGTGAATTCTTTCATCAGGTGAATGAGCACCTTTAATGTCAGGCCCATAGGATATCATATCCATACCCGGGTATTTTTCACCAATTAAACCACATTCAAGGCCGGCATGAACTGCAAGTATCTTTGGCTCCGCATTGAAGAGTTTCTGGTAAGCATCTTTTGCAATGACCAAGACTTCAGAATCCGGATTGGGTGTCCAGCCGGGGTAGCCGTCGGAATGTTCGATGTCGGCATTGATTAATTTAAAAGTAGCAGCCACCATATTAACAACATCATCCAGTGCACTTGCTACAGAACTTCGTTGACTTGTTGTAACCTGGAAGCTGTCATCAAGGGTTTTTACGGATGCGAGGTTTGTGGATGTTTCAACAAAATTTTGTATTTCCCTTGACATTTGAATGACACCATGAGGACAGCTATAAAGTGCGTTTATCAGGTTATGTTGTGATTTTTCATCAATTACGAAATAAGGGGGATCAACCTGAAATGCTTTAACTTGCATATCAGGTTCAGTTGTTTTAAACTCTTTTCGAACAACCTGGTTGAAATGTTCGACGAGCTTTAAGAATTTATCCCTTAATGCCTGATTAATGAGAACAGTTGCTTCAGCTTCTCTGGCTATTGCATTTCGAAGATTTCCACCATTGAAGTGATGCAATCTGATTCCGTAGGTCTGCGTAGCCTGATGCAAAATCCTCACAAGTATTTTATTGGCATTACCCAGTCCTTTATTGATATCATCTCCAGAGTGTCCGCCTTTAAGCCCTGAGATCACTATCTTGAATGGCAAATTCCAATCAGGAACAAGTTCCTTTTTAAATCCAAACCGGGCAACAGTATCCCGGCCTCCTGCACAACCGATGAAAATCTGGCCGTCATCTTCTGAGTCCAGGTTAAGTAGGATGTCTGAAGTCAGAAACCCTGATGTAAGTGCAAAAGCACCGGAAAGTCCTGTTTCCTCATCAACGGTAAACAGACATTCGATTGGCCCATGAGCAATTTCTTTAGATTCGAGGATTGCCATTTGTGTTGCAATACCAATCCCATCATCTGCACCAAGTGTAGTTCCAAGGGCTTTAACCCAATCACCATCAATGTATGCCTGAATTGGATCCTTATCAAAATCAAATTTCTTATCTGTATTTTTCTCACAAACCATATCGAGATGACTTTGAAGGCAAACTGACTTTTTGCTTTCCATTCCTTTTGTTGGTGGTTTGGTGATTAATACATTTCCGATCTCATCCTGCCTGCAGTCCAATTTATGTTTGTTTGCAAAATCAACCAGGTAGGCTGCAATCTTCTCTTCTTTCTTGGAGGGCCGGGGAATATTGAGGATTTCGCTAAAATGACCCCAAAGTGCATTTGGCTGTAATTTACTGATGTTATTATTCATTGATTAATGACAGATTATTATAATTTTATCTACTAACGTGCAAAGATATTCATTTTTGAAATTTGGCGATTGAAGATGGAGGAGATATCTGTGGAGTGGTCACAATTCAACAACCGCCTCAAAGTTCAGATTTCGTTCATTGGTCCTTTCGACTTGCCGGTGAAATGTACATTATTGTATTATGATGAAACAATACATCGAAAAAGTAAATTTATCCGTTTAAATTCAGTTTACGATTGACGGGTCTTTTACACCACCATCTCATTCTTGCTGTAAATATGGACTATCAATTTCTGCTCAAGACGAATGTTTTTTGAAAGATAGTCGTTTGTCCGAATTTAACTATTCGCTGGTTCCATATTCCTGGTAAAACTTATTGATTTCGTCGGCAAGATTTTCAAATACCACATAATGATTTTTGCACCCTTTACGCGAACAGATATCAACTTTACCGCCCACTTTAATATTAAATCCAACCATTTGGGCTTTGCACTGTCCACAAAGAGTTTCGAGCATTAAACTTTGGTTGCAATGTGGACAATAGAACCTTGTTTCTTCATCCTCACGCAGTTCTATATTATTTTCGTGATCAAAACAATCGTAAATCGAACACAACCAGATGACCCCTCTTGCACGGGTTGTTTCGATATTTACTTTGACGCTGGGATAACCATGAACAATATGAATATTGTCCATCAATGACTCCGCGCAGTGTGGGCATTTAACTGCTAACGAAATGTATTTCTTCATTTTGCTTTTCTTTGAATATGATGTCTTGAATTTGATAATCCGGTGTAAAATTAATAAAACCTATAGAAGTGTAGTTTTATGAGGGATTTTTTTCAGCTTCCAAGTTTCAACTGCCGTGCAAGGGGTAGTTTTGGTAGCACACTTTCCCTTTTTTTATTGATTTCCTGCATATTTTTCAAAATTTTATCCAGCATTTTGATGGCTTTGGTGACTTGGTTTCCTTTGTTAAGCATAACGCAATCTGCACGTTGTGCCATGGCAGCATCAGTAATTTCAGCCCTTGAAGGAATACCTTTTTTTGTCACACCTTCCAATACCTGTGTTGCCCAAATGTCGGGAATATGTGCTGCTTCACACATACGCAGAATTTCCTCCTGTACCATAGCCATATCGTCCCACCCCACTTCAACAGCCAGATCGCCTCGGGCAACCATTACTCCAATCGGCCAGACCTGCATTGCCCGGAGAATAATTAAAGGGAGGTTTTCGAATCCTTTGCGCGTTTCAATCTTTAAGATTACTTCAACTTGTTTATCTATCTTTTTGCACTCATTGATCAGGTCGGCAACATCTTCAGGTGTGTTGACAAATGAAAGGCTTACTGCATCAGCATACTCAGTGACAAACCTCAGGTCATCGTAATCCTTTGCGGTCATACCGCTAAAACTTAGCGATGTGCCAGGCAGGTTAATTCCTTTCCCTTCCCGCAGTTTACTCCCTATGTCTTTTGCATTTGTAATTTTTACCATGATCTCACCATCCTTTACCAATTCAACAACACCTTCAATTTTCCCATCATCAAACAAAACCGGTTCGCCTGATCTGACATCATTAAAAATTTCGGGCATTGTGCATGATATGTGGGCTTGTTGTATCAAATTTCCCGTCTGGTCAAATTTTGCCGGCTCACCAGGACGGTTATCTTTATGGAGTAAAAGTAGATCGCCTGCTTTGAGAATAATGCATTGCTCAACCGGCAGAAATTCACCAACAGTAACAATATCCTGGTGGAGGCTGTTTTCCTTTTTTAAGCTAAACTCCATCCCTGTAGCAATATAGGCTGAATCATGGCATTTAGCCCATCTGCCCTCGCCTTCTTGGTCCGCAATTTCAATCGTGCATTTTTTCTGACGTGAATCGGTGAAAGTAATGATGTCACAGTTGCAAAGATTTTTCAGCCATTCAGCTTCAACAGGAATCACAGCATCGGCTTCACGCGGAGGGTTCACCCCCGGTGGGGCAAACCAGATAAGCACCGGTTTAATTACATTTCCCACGTCATCGCGCGACGGTTTGATGTGAATCACTTTAGGACCTTCGATCATAGTTCCCGTACGAATCTTTGGGCCGGCAAGATCCATGATTACCCGGCAATCTTTATTGGTACCTGATTTTGCATTCCCAATGTTGATGATCATTTTCTTCCACATATCAGCATCATAGGCAGCGCAGTTAATTCGGACACAATCCATTCCTGCTTTGAGGGATTTGGTTACAATATTCTGGTCAAATGCCGCCTCCTGAGGCATGGTCACCATGATCCGCGTACGACGTTTTCCTGATTTTTTACCAAACAGCGCTATCGTGTTCTTATTAAGCATTTTCACACTTTTCTTCACTGAAATTGTCTTGCGACTGTTGAAGGGCTGTATATCACCGACCAATCGCTGTAATATGACTTTGGTAAGCAGCAGACTGCGCATCACATGTGGTTCAATCTGATCGAATGGTGTAAGACCAAAATCCCTAAGATTTTCCTGAAGCTTACTTAAATCATGCTCTCGTAATGCCATGTAATGAACCAGGTTGACAGCGCTACGGCGAAATAAAGGATTTACCATGGAAATTTTATCATCCCACTCCTTCTCTAAATCATAAGCTGAGACAATAATTCCATCGATCTGTTCTATCATTTCCCTGACAACACTTTCTTTAATTTTCATTCCATTGAATTTTTCACAAAGTTGGGAAAAAATTACCAGATGAACCGGATAAACCCAAGATTTGCCGAATTTATGATCAAATTGAAAATTAGGCTGATTTTTTACCTTTCCGTTTCAAATAGTTTTCTATTTTTGCAGCCCGATTTTAAAAACTGGTGTAACCAGTAAGTTCTTCAAGTAGTGATTTTTGGCGAGGTAGCTCAGGTGGTTAGAGCGCAGCACTCATAATGCTGAGGTCGAGGGTTCGAGCCCCTCCCTCGCTACCAGTAAACCCACTGTTAGACAACAATTTAATAGTGGGTTTTTTAATTAAAGTGCTTTTCGAATAAACGGTTTTCAACCTTTAGCCAGTTTTTGATACGAACCCGGAATGGGATACATTCTGTCTGTTCTTGAATTTAAATTTTGAAACCATTTCCTGATCTCATGCAGGATAAACAACTTAAGATCAACATTTACTCAACGATTCAATTCACCATTATTCCATGAATCTGAAATCAATACACATTTGGTCAGTTTTTCTGATAACGATCATTTTTGCCGCATGCAATACCCCAAAGGCTGTGGTTGACCATGCCCAAATTGCCGATTTAGCTTACAGTTCGGGTGATTATGCCAGGGCACTCTCCACTTATGAGGAGCTGATAAACAGCTGGAACGACCAACATCCGCAGAAGGATAATCCTTACTATGACAAGGCCGGCCATGCTGCTTTTATGATGAAAAATTATGACCGTTCAATTTTTCACTTTGCCCAGTCCATGCACCATGGAACGGCCTCCGTTGAGACCTATTCGAGACTGATCAGTTACTACCGGGAAATTAAAAATTTCTCCAAAGAGATGACAACCATTGAAGCATTAATGGAAGCCTACCCCAATTCCGATGAGGCGAAAGCGGAACACAGCCGCCTTTTTGAAATGCTTGTTGAAACCGACCGGTGGGAGGAAGCAGCTGAAGAATGGACGAAAATAACACGAGAAAGAGACATCCACCAGATGGAACTTTACTTTGAAGTCAATCGCAAGTTGGAAAATACTGCAATGTGCGATAGCCTTTCAGGTGTATTGCTGACGAATGATAACAACAATATGATTGGGCTTGAATGGGAAGCTGTAAAATACTACAACCGGGCCGAAGATCGCTATAACAAGGAAATGGAAGCCTATGAACAAAACAAAACCAACAGGCAATATTTGAAACTCCTCGAAGCCCTGGAAGTGGTGAATGCTGATTTTCAGCATGCACGCGATAACTTCGAAAAGTTGTACAATGCTTATCATGGGAAGCGCTACGCCAATTATTTGTACAACATTTACACCCGGTTCCAGGATGAAAAAAAGGCAGCTTACTACCGCGAAAGGATGAAATAGTTTTGCAAACGATCATCCTTATGTTCTTCATTTAGTAATATTGAGCGGGTGTACCCAAATCGGCAATGAGTAATCCGATGAAAGACAAGAGGAATGGCTTTTACACAACCATCTTTCTAATTAGTCTTTATTTTGATGGATAAACCGGATATGTTTTAACCCGGGAGGTAATGGGGCGCAAAGGAAGCTAAACTTAAACTTTATTCATATGTCTTTTCAGCATCACTAAACTATTTTCAATTCATCTTACGGATTGATTCCTGCGGTGACAGCGATTCACTTCTTTCCTCTCAACTTATCCCTGTTGAGTCTTGATGCAGTGATAGCAATTAGAATGAGGAAAAAACTCAGGAAGGTGCTGATCCGTCCAATGTAATCGCCGTATTTCACATAAACTGTGATCGCGTCGTTGGTGTGAAGGCTGGCTTTCATCACGTCGGGAACCCAATATTCGGAGGCCTTGAGGATGTCGCCGCGCTGGTTGATAAACCCGGAGATGCCGGTATTGGCTGAGCGGGCGATACTGCGACGCGTTTCGATAGCGCGTAGCGGGGCAAACGAAAAATGCTGGCGATGTCCGGCGGTATTTCCCCACCAGCCGTCGTTGGTGATAATCAAAAGCAGGTTAGCGCCGTTTCTTATAAAATCAGCCGTGAAATCCCCGTAAATAGATTCATAGCAGATGATTGGACCAACCACAAACTTTCCGCACTTTGAAGTGAAAACCTCTCTTTCGGGCGAATATCCAAGGCTGCCAACCGTTCCTCCAAGATCGAAAGCCAACTCCTGCAAGGGCCACATCAATCGCTGGAAAGGCATTTTTTCGGGACCGGGCACCAGTTTGGATTTGTGATAATAACCGATTGGCGCAGTATCGTTAATGAATAAAGCGGTGTTGAATGCTTCATAATGCAGGTCAACGTCGTCAAATTTGCGGGCAGTAGGGGTTAGCGGCTCATTCTCTTCAAAAAGTCTAAATGTGGATGCGCCGATGATAACGTTGAGTTGCGGATATTTTTCCAAAAACCTCCTTATCAGCACCACACTGCGGGTTTCCTCTATGGTCTTATGCCAGATGGATTCCTGCAGGGCCGATTCCGGGCACACCAAAAAGGCCGTGCTGCCGGTAATCAATGGTTCGGCCATTCCGAAATTCTTATCAATCACCTCCTTTATCGGCATATTGTACTGCTCGGTGTACGGGTCAATGTTGGGCTGGGTGACAATGATTTCTGCCAGCGGCCCCTTTTCCTGGTAATTGTTGTAAGTAATGAAAGAAATGATCATGGGAATGACGAAAACCAATACCACCGAAATACTGCTGACCACAACGGGGAAAACCACTTTTTTGTAGGCCAACAGATTTTTTATCAGCTTAAACAGCAAAATATTTAGCAGCAAAATCCAGAATGTGCCGCCAAGGGTTCCAGTGTATTCGTACCATTGCACCCATTTGGTGTACATCGCAAAACCATTTCCGAGGTTAAGCCAGGGCCATGATAAATCCCAATCGAGATGCAGGAATTCAAAGGTGATCCAGAAAAACAACAGAAGGTAAATGGAGTTGCTTTGTTTGAAGAAGCTACGCTGGCTCAGGTGAAAAATCCAGAATACAATGGCCATAAACAGCGAATTGAGCAGCACCGCCATGATGGCGCCAAAAATCGTAGAGTTCCAAATCCACCAGGTAGTCAGCAGGTTCCAGATGACGAATGCAGTGTAAGCGTATTTCAGGATGCTGTATTTATGGAAATCATCCCGGTTTTTGTGGATGTGCTCTTCGACGAAAAGCAACGGAACAAACCCGAAGAAAAGAAGGTAGGGAAAGCCGTACATCGGCCAGCCCAGGCTTAAAACAATTCCTGAAGTAACAGAGAGCAAATAGAGGTGTTTTGGTTTCACTGCGCTGGTCTTTGGTTCTTAATCGCTTTCAAATTCACTATAAAAAGGGCTTTCGGTGAAAGGATAGCGCCTGATGTGAATTTCTTTGACTTTTTGATGGAGTAACCCGCGGAACTCGTCCCAGTTTTCCTTGTTGAGTGCCGAAATAAAAAGTGAAGGTTCTGAATAAGTGGCCATCCATGATTTTTTCAATTCATCAAGCGTAGTATTTTCTTTTGTTGGCGGGGTCAGATCATCCTCTTCTTTTTTCACCCATTGATAAGCATCAATTTTATTAAAAATCATAATTGTGGGTTTGTCGGCAGCGCCAATTTCGGAGAGGGTCTGATTGACCACATGAATTTGCTCCTCAAAACCGGAATGTGAAATATCCACCACATGCAGCAGCAGATCGGCTTCACGCACTTCGTCGAGGGTTGATTTGAAGGATTCGACCAGGCTGTGCGGCAGTTTGCGGATAAATCCGACGGTATCGGAGAGTAAAAAAGGCAGATCGGTAATCACCACCTTACGCACTGTAGTATCGAGTGTGGCAAAGAGCTTATTTTCGGCAAACACCTCCGATTTGCTGATGGCGTTCATGATGGTGGATTTCCCCACATTGGTGTATCCCACCAGTGCCACCCTGATGATTTTCCCGCGCGATTTGCGCTGGGTGGCCATCTGCTTGTCAATTTGTTCGAGCTTCTTTTTCAGCAAACTGATTTTATCGCGGATGATCCGGCGGTCGGTTTCGATCTCCGTTTCACCGGGGCCGCGCAGACCGATACCGCCCCGCTGCCGCTCAAGGTGCGTCCACATACGCGTCAGGCGGGGAAGTAAATACTCATATTGTGCAAGTTCCACCTGGGTTTTGGCATAAGAGGTGCGTGCGCGCCGGGCAAAAATATCGAGGATCAGGTTGTTGCGGTCAAGAATCCGGCATTCGAGCACCTTCTCAATGTTGCGGATTTGGGAGCCATTCAGCTCATCATCAAAAACCACAATTTCAATTCCGGCTGCTTTCACAAATTCAGCAATCTCGTCCAGCTTTCCTTTCCCAACGAATGTGCGCGGTTCTGGCCTGTCGAGCTTTTGGGTATACCGTGCAATGGTTTCTCCGCCGGCAGTCTCGACTAAAAACTCCAACTCGTCAAGGTACTCATCAATGCGGGATTCTCCTTCTTTGCCTGAAATGACACCGACCAGGATGACCTTCTCTGCTTGTTTTTCTGTTTCAATATTTTGTGGAATCATGCAAAGATGAGGATTAGTTAATGACTTACTTTTTAATTGGTGCTTCTTTTGATTAAAATTTCAAACAACAAGTAATAAATGGCAAATAAATT
This sequence comes from Bacteroidales bacterium, assembly GCA_014860585.1. NCBI lineage: Bacteria > Pseudomonadati > Bacteroidota > Bacteroidia > Bacteroidales > Bacteroidales bacterium. The sequence goes on from JACZJL010000166.1 coordinate 11,212, forward strand.
CCAATGGAAAAAAAACAAATTCGAAACATTTCCATAACGTTAGCTATTTCATTATTTGTTTTTTGTTATTTCTAACTTGATCAGGTTAAGTAAAATGCTACTCAGTTTGTAATTAGTGTCAGTAAGAAAACTCCATTTGTTGAAAATCATTGTTTGCCCCAACCCTTAAGGGAGCAATGATTTTCAACGATTTACTCCCTTTAGGGTGGGGTAAAAAAATCGTTGAAAATCATATTTAATGTGTTTTCTTACTGACACTAATCAGAATTTCCTGAAACCTATTATTTCCCTCGCTTCTTTCAGCGTTTTAGCGCCGCTTTCGTGGGCTTTTTCAGCACCCATCCGCGCCACTTTACTCAGGTAGGCTTCATCAGCAGAAATCTCCAAAATCTTTTCGCGCAACGGGCTTGTGAAAGCAATGATATCCTCGGCCAGTTGCTTTTTCAAATCACCGTACCTGATTTGCATCGCGTTGTATTGCTCTTCAAAGTACTGCACAACATCGGGTGTAGAAACTACCTTCAGCAAAGAAAAAAGATTTTCCACCGGCTCGGTTTTAGGCGAATTGGGTGCTGTTGGGCCGGCATCAGTAACAGCGCGCATCACTTTTTTCCTGATGGATTTCGGGTCTTCGGCCAGGAAAATGGCGTTGCCTTCGCCTTCCGATTTCCCCATTTTTCCTGTACCATCCAGACCGGGGATCTTAACAAGATTTTCCCCAAAGTTAAACGCCTGCGGTTCGGGGAAAAGTTCCACGTTGTACATCCGGTTAAATCGCCTTGCAAATGTGCGTGTCATTTCGAGGTGTTGCTCCTGATCTTTACCAACCGGCACTTTGTGGGCTTTATGGATGATGATATCTGCGGCCATCAGGCTGGGGTAAGTGAGCAAACCGGCATTGATGTTCTCCGGCTGCTTGCGGGCTTTTTCTTTAAACGTGGTCACGCGCTCCAGCTCGCCCATATAGGCATTCATATTTAATAAAAGGTACAACTCAGCCGTTTCGGGCAGGTCGCTCTGGATATACAAAGTGGCCTTTTCAGGATCAATGCCGGTAGCCAGATACTCCACCAGCACCTGCTTCACGTTGCCGTGGAGGTCAGCGGGTGTGGGGTGTGTGGTGAGCGAATGATAATCGGCAATGAAGAAGAAACAGTTGCTCTCCTCCTGCATTTTCAAAAAGTTCCTGATCGCCCCGAAATAATTCCCCAGGTGCAGGTTTCCGGTTGGCCTGATGCCACTTACAACAGTCTCCATAAGCGTAATTTGAATTAGATAAAATACGATTTTTTCAAAGCGCAAAAGTACACAAAATCGGGATTGGGGGGGGTAATGAGGATAAAGACTTCAAACGACTAAATCAAAATCAATAAAGTATTGTATTTCTTTATCAATAGATTTTACAAATTGTTTAAATGGACAGCATTATTAGTTTTTGAAGCAAACGGGGCAGTTATTAAAAACTGAATTCATTCCTTTACAGACTCAACTTGAGAATGCTGAGTAAATGCTAAACAAACAGATAATTAATTTTAATTACATTTGAACCCGCGTAAACACTGACAACTATCATAAATACCAACTGCTGATGAACATTTTCGACATCCACAGAAATATCACCGGCGCTTACGAAGAATATATCCGCAGCTTCGTCAATATCAGCGACAAGCGAATCGAACAAGAAGTTGAAAACAGCCTGCTGAAAGGTCTGATCCTTCCCGAACCCCTTGTTCAGTTCAATCCATCTTTCGAGGTAGGCGGATCCATTGATGCGCTGATATCAAAACATGTCCTTAATCAAAAAGTCGGGCATTGCTTCAAAGGCTGGGAACTTTTTAAGCACCAGACCGAAGCCATTGAGATTGGCAGCCGGAATGAGAGTTTTGTCGTAACATCAGGTACCGGATCAGGAAAATCTCTCACATTCCTGGCAACCATTTTCAATCGTATCTTTAATGAGGGTGCTGAGAGAAATGGAATAAAGGCCATTATTGTGTATCCAATGAATGCACTGATCAATTCGCAATACAAGGCGCTTCAGGAATTTGCTGATGCTTATAAGGATAATTCAGGAACTGATTTCCCGATTACCTTTGGGAAATACACAGGCCAGGAAACTGAGGAGGAACGGGATCGCATGAGGCTCAAGCCACCCGATATCCTCCTCACCAACTACATGATGCTCGAATTGATCCTCACTCGTGCCAAAGAGCAAAGATTGGTTGATGCTGCCTATGAGAACCTGCAATTCCTGGTGTTCGACGAATTGCACACCTACAGAGGCAGACAAGGTGCCGATGTCGCTTTACTCATCCGGCGTATCAAAGCCCAGTGTAAAAATAAACACATCGTTTGCATCGGCACATCTGCTACTATGGCTTCTGGCGAAGGCTCATTATTATCTCAGAGGGAGGAGGTTGCTCAGGTGGCAACAAAAATCTTTGGCCAGCCTGTAAAATGGGAAAACGTTGTGGTTGAATCTTTGCGGGTTTCTTTTCAGGGAGAGGATATAACACCGGATGAGTTGCGTTCAGAGATCATCACACTACATCCCTCTTACGAAGAGGAATCTGCACTCAAGGCGAACGGATTTGCCCGCTGGCTTGAACGTAATATCTGCCTCCTTTTCAGGGATGGGAGATGGTTCAGGGCAAAGCCCATATCTTTTCAGGAAATTGTGAAAACTTTGGCTGAGGTTTCTGAGCTACCTGATGACTTATGTGATGAAAAGCTGAAACAATTGCTTTTATGGGCCGACAACATCAACAAGAAAGTAAACGATATCAGGCCCCGACGCTCCTACCTTCCATATAAAATTCATCAATTCATTGCCCAAACAGGTTCGGTTTATGTCTCACTCGACGACCCTGGAACCCGTATCATTTCGCTTGAAGCCAAAAACAAAACTGTCGAGGCCGATGGTAAAATCCCACTCTTTCAGGTAGTCTTCAGTCGGTATTCAGGCCATGAGTTTTTGTGTGTTTCAATAAATCAGGAAACCCTCTCCATCGAGCCATCGCCTTTTAATGCTGGTATGGATGAAGATGAGGAATCAGAAACATCCAACGGCTATCTGCTGATAGAAAAAGAAGGTGCTGAACCAATCTGGGATCCGGTTAACGACCTGGATTACCTGCCTGATTCCTGGTTTAATGTAAACCCGCGTACAAACAGCCGTAACATCAAATCTGAACATAAACCCAAACTCCCACAGGAAATCTATATCTCAAAAGAAGGCTCATACAGAAAATCTCCTGAAGCAGGTTATATTAAGGCCTGGTTTATGTCAGCACCGCTTGCTTTTGACCCGACCAGCCAGACAACCTGGGGCGGAGCTATCAGGGAACCTAACAAACTGGCACGCCTGGGCATTGAAGGCAGAAGTACCGCAACCACGGTACTGTCATTTCTTACCATTAAAGAACTGGCAAATGCAATCCCGGATCAAACTTTTCAGAAATTGCTGTGCTTTACCGATGTAAGGCAGGACGCCTCACTGCAATCCGGCCATTTCAACGATTTTATTCAGATCGGAGTTTTACGTTCGGCCATCTGGAAGGCTGTCAGCACAAACCAATCATTAAATTACGAAGATATTGATCATGCCGTTTTCCGTGTCCTCAACCTGAATCATTCAGAATTTGCCCAGGTGGTGGCTGAAACCGGTACATTCCAATACAATGAGAATGAAAAGGCGCTGAAGCTCTACCTAACATACCGCCTTTTTTATGACCTGCGAAGGGGTTGGCGTGTTATACTCCCAAACCTGGAGCAGGTAGGTCTCATCAAAATTGACTACTCAGGTTTGCGCAACGAAGCCGAAAAAGAAAAATGGAACCAATTGCCCGGTTTTGATGAAATGGATACTGATGAAAAATATAAAATCCTGATGGATACACTGGATTTTTTCAGAACGGCGTTTGCGTTTCATTTTTCGGTTTACGATCAGCATGAATCCAACAAAAAAATCATAGCAGCAAACTTAAAAGCGCCATGGACACTAGATAGCAATGAAGACTTAAGGCTTCCTTTTTATCTCCACATTAATAAGCCACAAACACGGCGACAAAACATTCATACCCAAAGCATCGGCCCACAGAGTGCTTTTGGTAAATACATAAAAGCAAAATTGAAATCAATAGATGTAAACCTTAAGAGCAAAGATGCAGCGGTATGGATATCTGATTTACTTGAAATGTTGAGCAATTCAGGATATCTGAGAAAAGTTAAAGGTTTGCTGGATCAGGATTTATATCAACTGAACGGAACCAGCCTGCTCTGGGTACCCGGTGATGAAAAAACACCCTGGACAGACGATGTACGGGTGAGGAGCGGTCGCAAGCGTGAAGCTTTAGTCAATAAATTCTTCCTGAACTTTTACAAGCAAGACTTCCGAAGCATGAAACCTGTGATAAGTGCTGAGCACACAGGCCAGGTTAGCAATGAGGACAGAAAAAAAGCTGAGGAAGATTTTATCAAAGGTGATGTCAGTGCGTTGTATTGTTCCCCTACCATGGAGTTGGGAGTAGATATTTCGGAGCTGAATGTGGTTCAGATGCGCAATGTGCCGCCAAACCCTGCCAATTATGCCCAGCGCAGCGGCCGCGCAGGAAGGAGTGGTCAGGCTGCACTCATCCTGACTTACTGTGCCAATAACTCACCGCACGACAGGCATTATCTCGACCATAAACAAGAAATGGTGGCGGGTATTGTTAGCCCCCCGAAACTGGATCTTACACAAGAAGAATTAATACGTTCGCATCTTAACGCCTTGTTTCTTTCAAGAACAAACCTCGGTTCACTTAATGATTCCATTGCTGATATCCTTGACCTGTATGTGGATACAGACAAACTGCTCATGAAAGATGATACAATCAACTCTTTAAATCTTGAGGAGCGTGTATTGGAAGAGTTGGAAGGTATTTTTATGAAAGCAATTGCTGATATAATTCCTGAGCTTGAAAAAATGCCTGGTGCATGGTACACAAGCAGTTGGGTGCGTAGAAAATTGGAACAAGCGCCCAATTCATTTGACAGAGCGCTTGACCGTTGGCGTGAGATTTACAAAAAATGTGTTGAGCAATTGGTTGTTTCAGCCGGCATTCTTGCTGACCCCAGAATACCCCGAACTGATGAAAGAAAACGCTCAGCAGATAATGACAGAAAATATGCCGACCGTCAGATTGAGTTATTGAAAAATGAAAGTAAACCCGGACAAAGTAAACAGCTTTCAGAGTTTTATCCTTACAGGTATCTGGCTGCCGAAGGTTTCCTTCCCGGCTATGGATTTACCAAGCTGCCGGTACGGTTGTTTGTTCCCACTGATAAAGGCGGTGAATATATTTCCCGCCCAAAATTTATTGCACTCCGCGAGTTCGGGCCTCAGAATACTGTGTATCACAAAGGCGGTAAGTTCCGTATCAACCAGATGCTCTGGTCTGAAATGGATAACCCGCTGATAGAAGCCAAAATTGCAGTTAAATCTGGATACATTCTGATGAGCGCCGATAGCCAGCGCAATACCTGCCCCATCACCAATGCTGACCTTACTGATAATGCCCAAAAGATTATATTGTCAAACATGATCGAAATCCGTGAATCGCGTGCCGAAATGAATCAACGAATCACTTGTGAAGAGGAAGAGCGTACTATCAGAGGATATGACATCGCAACTGCTTTTTATTTGCAAAGCGGATTAAACAATATAGAAGAGTTGCTGGTGAAGGTAGATGGCGAGGAATGGCTGCGAATGCAGTATCTGCCTGCTGCCCGCATTGTCCAGATAAATAAAAAATGGAGAGTTTCAAAGGAAGGTGATGGCTTTCTCATTGGAAAGAAAACCGGTTTTTGGAAAAGACCCGACCAGCTTGGTGGCGAAAATGCATCAAAAGAAGAAATTGAAAGAATCAGGTTATACACTGAGAATACTGCCGATGCCCTCTACATCCAGCCCACCCGCAATCTAAATCTGAACCCCTTCGAACCGGGCATTATTACCCTGATGTATGCCCTGAAAAGAGCAGTTGAAATACAGTTCCAGGTAGAAAGTAACGAAATGGGTGTTTCGCTTATGGGTACTTCCGAAGAACCCAATATCCTGTTGTTCGAATCTGCCGAAGGAAGCCTGGGTGTGATCGCACAGTTGGTGAAAGATATCCGGTATTTCAAAGCCCTGATCAGCACAGCCTGGGAAATTTGCCATTTCAACAAATCAGAAGAAGAACAACAACGCTATGGCGCTGCATCCTATGCCGACCTGCTGAGCTTTCATAATCAACGCTACCATCAAACCATTGATCGTTTCATTATCAAAGACGCACTGGAAACCCTCATGAATGCTGACGTTCAAATCAAAAGGTCATCCTTGTTTAGGGATTATGAGCACCAGTACAATGAACTGTTGCAGCATATTGATCCCCAATCTTCCACCGAACTCAAATTTCTTCAATACCTTTTTAAAAACAAACTCAGACTACCCGACCACACCCAGGTAAACATGTCGCAATACGGCTGTTATACCATCCCCGATTTTGTCTATTCTGATGAAATTAAAGTCTGTGTATTTTGCGATGGAACCCCGCATGATAGAGCCAGTGTTGCCGAAGGCGACGCCATCAAGCGCGCCTGCCTCGAAGCCCTGGGCTTTGAAGTCATCGTCTGGCATTATGCAACACCCCTCGATGAATTTGTAAAGAAATATCCCCACATTTTTAAAACAGTTAAATCGTGATTGAATATCAAACAGGAAGCATCGTCAAAGTTAGAAACCGCCAGTGGGTGGTGCTGCCGTCGCCCGATCAGGACTTACTCCTGCTTAAGCCGCTTGGCGGCAGCGAAGAAGAAACCATCGGGATTTTCAACGACATTCCTTTCGAACACGACAAGCCCGTTCGCGACAGCTTCCCTTATCCTACTGAGAACAACCTGGGCGATTTTGCCACCGCCCGCCTTTTATACAACGCCTCCCGACTTTCTTTCCGATCCGGCGCCGGTCCCTTCCGCTCTTTCGGTAAGCTCTCGGTAAGGCCGCGCACCTATCAGTTGGTTCCTCTCATCATGGCCCTGAGGCAGGGAACCAAAAGGCTGCTGATTGCCGATGATGTGGGCATTGGTAAAACCATCGAAGCCCTGATGATCGTAAGGGAATTGCTTGACCGTGCCGAGATCAGACGCTTTGCGGTGCTTTGCCTTCCTCACCTTTGCGAGCAGTGGAAGGAAGAACTCCATGATAAATTTGGCATCGAAGCAGAAATCATCCGCTCAGGTACCATGGGCAAGCTCGAAAGGGAAGTGCCCGGCGACCACAGCATTTTCAACTGGTTCCCCCATCAGATTATTTCCATTGATTTCATCAAACAGGAAAAATACAAAAGCCGCTTCATTGCCGAATGTCCTGAAATGATTGTGGTGGACGAAGCCCACACCTGCTCCAGGCCCGATGGCGTATCAATCGGGCAGCACCAGCGTTACAGCCTGCTGCACGAACTGGCCGGATTAGAGGATAAACACATCATCATGCTTACCGCCACACCGCACAGCGGAAAGCAGCAGCAATTCCAATCATTGCTCGGTTTGTTGCGTCCTGAATTTGAAACCCTCGATTTGCTTGAAGGAGATTACGAAAGCAAACGCAGAATTGCAGCCCATTTTGTCCAGCGCCGCCGCAACGACGTTGAAAAATGGTTAGACGAAAACACTCCCTTCCCGAAACGTGAGGCCTTTGAACTGGAATACCGGCTCTCGCCAAACTACTCCCGCTTTTACAACGAAGTCTGGAAATTTGCCCGCGGCATCACCGTTGACAATACCCGCTTGCCCCAGCAGCAGAAAATGCGCTACTGGACGGTGCTTTCGCTCATCCGTGGCGTAATGTCAAGCCCGGATTGCGGCGTGGAAATGCTGAAAAACCGTTTCCTGAAAGCAAACATCGGCGCTGCCGCCGATCCTATGCCCGAAGAGGAGGAAAACCCCGCCATTGATTCTGATTTTGGCGAAGAAAGCGACAACGAACCTTCCGGATTGTTTGCCGTTACCAGTTTCTCATCAGCCGAAGAACGAAGCCTGAAATTCCTGATGGATGAACTCGAAAAGCTGGGCAACCTCCGCGACGACCTGAAAGCCCACACCGCCGCCACCCAACTGGCTTCCTGGATCAGGGAAGGATATAATCCTGTGGTTTTCTGCCGCTTCATTCAAACAGCGAAATATCTTGGACGTGTGGTGGCGCCCTGGCTGCGTGCGCAGTTTAATGATTTGCAGGTAGAAGTGATCACCAGTGAACTGAACGACGATCTGAGGCGTGAAAAAATCACCGAAACCGGAAAATCGCCCAAAAGGCTGATTTTCGCCACCGATTGCCTCAGCGAAGGCATCAACCTGCAGGAGCATTACACTGCCGTGCTGCATTACGACCTGCCCTGGAACCCCAACCGCCTCGAACAACGCGAAGGCCGTATTGACCGCTACGGGCAGCCCAAAGACAAAGTGATCACCACCCTGCTTTTTGGCAAAGACAACCCCATGGATGGCGTGGTGATGCGCGTACTTCTCCAAAAAGCAAGACAAATACGCAGGGCCAACGGCATCACTGTGCCATTTCCCGAAGACAACCAGTCCATCATGGACGCCATTCTGAATGCCGTAATCCTGAATCCATCTGCCATGCAGGAAGTGCAGCAATTGTCGCTTGAGCTGGATATTGACCCTGTTATTAAAGAATCAGAACTTAAAGTCAGTCGCGCTTACGACAAGGCCATCAACGATGAACTCAGGATCAGAAACCTGTTTGCTCAAAATCCCATCGTGAAGGAACTCAACATTGACCGCGACCTTAAAGATACCGACAAAGCCCTGGGCAATCCAAAAACAGTGGACCGTTTTGTCCAGGATGCTTTTTCCTTCCTCGGCGTGCAAATGGAACCTGCAAAGCACGGCTGGCGAATATTTCCATCCCAGCTTCCGGCCATTCTCAAACCCCTGCTGCCCGACGAACGCAACCTCCGCATCACTTTTCACTCACCCGTTCCCTCCGGCTATTACTACATAGGCCGCAATCATGCGCTTGTGGAGCAGTTGTGCCATTACATCCTCAGCCTTGCCTTTATGCACGACGGCAACAAAAAAGTGGCGCGTGCATCGGTATTTGGTTCTGAATCGGTTCAGCAAAAAACCGTGATCGTGCAGTTCAGGGTGCGAAACCATATACGCCAGATAAACGGTTCACACGAATTCCTGGCCGAAGAAATGATGCTCTGGGGCTACAGCGGACATCCCGGAAACGGAAACGAATTAAACCCGGAAGAAGCACGCACATTGTTGATGACTGCCAAAGTACATCGTGACATCCAGCCTGAGCAGCAGGCCGTTTTTCTTGAAAAAGAAATCGAAACCATCCACAACATGCACGAAAGGGTGGATAAGCTGGCGCAGGAACGCGCCGGGGAATTGATTGAAGCGCACGAGCGTTACCGCAAAGCCCTCAAAGCGAAAGAATACGAAATTGGCGCAGTGCTGCCTATGGATATGATCGGCATTTATATTCTCTTACCCGAAATCAACTTGTAAGCATGAACTTCCCATCCATACAGATTTACGGAAACATACTCTCGCCCGACCTGCTCAACCGGCTCGACAGCGACGATAACCTGCCGGGCCAAAAACCAAAGGATTTCAATCTGGAATCCTCCGCCCGTGTGCGTGATGAAATATCCCAGGCATGGTCGCTGGCAATCAATTATTACAAAGGCTACAGGCTAAGGCTCGAAAAATTATCGCCCAACCAGAGCGGCGAATCCGAAACCCGCAACCTGTGGATCACACCGCTGATGAGCCTGTTGGGTTATAACCTGCGCTACGAAAACACCGCCCAAACCATAGCCGGAAAAACCTACCACATCACCGATCCTGCCGCCAACCTCGATGGCTTTCCGCTGATCATTGCCGGATACAACCAGGACCCGGACAAAAAGCCTTACGGCCTTCGCATGTCGCCACACGCCCTGCTGCAGGAATACCTCAACTTCTGCGATGCCCACCTTTTCGGGATGGTAACCAATGGCCGGGTGTTGCGCCTGCTCCGCGACTCCGGACGTATCATCCGCCAGTCGTACGTGGAAATAGACCTTGAGCGCATGTTCGACGAAAACCTCTATGCCGACTTCGCAGCCTTCTTCCGCCTCTTCCATGCGAGCCGAATGCCACAGCAGCAGTTTAACGGCCAGGAAAGTTTCATGGAGCATTACCACCTCGATGCGCTGGAAAGCGGAACCCGCATACGCGAAAACCTCAGCCGCGCGGTGGAAGATGCCATCAAGCTATTTGCCGACGGCTTCCTCAGCCACCCGGCCAACGAGGCGTTGCGCGAAAGCGTGAAAAATGGCGCACTCACTTCCGAATTGTTGTACCGCCTCATGCTGCGCCTGGTGTATCGCCTGCTTTTCCTGATGGTGATTGAGGAACGCAACCTCGTATTCCCGCAGGATGCACAAAAGCAAGGCCGCCGGCTCAGCGATATTTACAACAATTACTACAGCGTGCTCAGGCTGCGCCGCCTTACACGCAATCCTGCCGTGAGAGACCAGCGCTTTAGCGACCTCTGGCAGGGGCTGCTCAATACCTTCCGCCTTTTCGAGACCGGAAAGTACGGCCACCCGCTGGGCATCAAACCGCTCAACGGCGAGTTGTTCGGCCCCGATGCGCTGGAATATGTCAGCGAGGCTAACCTCGGCAACAAAACCCTGCTCACGGCCCTCGAAAAGCTGATGTGGTTCACCAATGCCTCCGGCGCCATGCAGCCCATCAACTACAAGCTGTTGAATGTGGAGGAATTTGGCTCGGTGTATGAAGGCCTGCTCGAATACGACCCTGTTATACCGGCAGTGGGCAACACCTTCACGTTCGATTTTGTATCCGGCAGCGGGCGTTCTTCTTCCGGTTCGCACTACACCCCCGAAGAGCTGGTGCAACCCCTCATCAAACATTCGCTCGACTACCTGCTGGATGACCGCGAAAAGCTGATCAGGCAGGAAACTGAGCAAAAGAAACTGCGGGGCGCCGAAAAAGCCGATGCCCGCGAAGAAGTCATCAAAAAGCACCTGCTCAGCCTCAAAGTTGCTGATATTTCCTGTGGCAGCGGCCATATCCTGCTGAGTGCCGCCCGCCGCATTGCACACCGCTACGCCTGCCTGCTCGAAGAAAGCGACCAGCCCACACCCAGCGGACTGCGCCACGCCATTAGGCTGGTGATTAAAAACTGCATCTACGGAGTGGACAAAAACCCCCTGGCCGTGGAACTTTGCAAGGTAGCCCTCTGGCTCGAAGCCCACAACCCCGGCGAACCCCTCAGCTTCCTGGACCACCGCATCAAATGCGGCGACAGCATAGTTGGCCTGGCGCACCGCGACGAACTGGAAAACGGCATTGCCGACGAAGCCTTTAAAACCCTGCCCGGCGACGACAAAGAGGTGGCTGCCGCCTTCCGCAAACAAAACAAAACCGAACGCATACAAAAAACCCAGCAAAAGCTGGAGTTTGACAAGGAAATTGAAACTGAGCTGAGCGAGGTGATTAAAAAGTTCAGGCTTTTTGAGAACCTGCCCGAGCGCACCCCACTGGAAATAGCCGCCAAAGCCCGTGCCCACCGCGATTATGAAAAAAGTGTGCAGCGCACCCGCCTCAAGCAGATGGCCGATGCGCAGGTAGCCCAGTTCTTTATCCCCAAAATGCCCGAAACCAAGCACCTGCTGATCACCGATTACGATTACCGCAGCCTGCTGCGGCAGGTAAACAAAGGCATTGGTTCCATACAGGAACGCAGGGTTAGTTATGCCGGTGAAGTGTTAGCAGCCCAAAAACGCTTCTTCCACTGGTTTATCGAATTCCCGGAGGTGTTTGCACAAGGTGGATTTGATTGTGTGTTGGGAAATCCGCCGTTCTTAGGTGGACAAAAACTTTCAGGGTATTTTGGAGATCCGTTTTTGGAATGGTTAAAATTCCAGTATGCTCCCATTGGCGCCGTTGACCTTGTAACTTATTTTTTCAGGAGGGTTTTTACAGTTCTCACACATGGTGGCTTCCTGTCGCTAATTTCTACAAATACCATTGCACAGGGGAGGGCGCGGGAGGATGGGCTGGATGTGATTGTAAAAAATGGAGGAACAATTAACCACGCCGTAAAAAGCATGAAATGGCCTGGACTTGCTGCGGTAGAAGTTGCACTGGTTACCATTACCAGGCAAGATTGGAAAGGCAAGTTTACCTTATCGGGTAAAATTGTTAATCAAATTACACCCTATTTGGATGATGCAGAAACTACTGGAAATCCTTTCCCATTGAAACAAAATGAAGGCAAAAGTTTTCAGGGAAGCATTGTGCTGGGTAAAGGTTTTGTGCTGGAACCACACGAAGCCAAAGCATTGATTGCGAAAGACCCTCGCAATAAAGATGTGCTTTTCCCTTACCTGAATGGAGATGACCTGAACAACAACCCCGACCAAAGCCACAGCCGGTGGGTGATCAACTTTTTTGACTGGCCTGAAGAAAAAGCCAAAACCTATCCCGATTGTTATGAAATTATAAAACAATTGGTTAAACCAGAGAGGCAGCTCCAGAAAAATAATTCTGATGGTCTCAGAAGAAAAAAATATTGGTGGCAATATGGTCGAAATCCTATCAGTCTATACCAAACAATAGCTGCATTGGAAAGAGTGTTGGTAAGCTGTAGAGTTTCTAAATATGTAAATCATACTTTTGTTGATTACGATCCGGTATTTGATGTTGCAAATACAGTTGTGGCAAGAAGTAGTTTTTCTGCATACGCTCTTTTACAAAACACATTGCATGAACAATGGGCATGGAAATATGCATCATCCTTAGAAAGTAGGATTAGATATTTAAATGTAGATTGCATAGATACCTTTCCCTTTCCTCAAAATAGCAGCAAATCGCAGAAAGAACAATTTCAAAAAGAAGGAGAAGCCTACTACAAACACCGCCGCCAGCTCATGCTTTCCATGCAATTAGGCCTAACCAAAACCTACAATGCATTTCATGCCCCGGAGGTGCAGCCCGGCATCACCACCGCTGCCCTGCAGGGCAAGGATAAAAAAGCCATCGAAAAGCAATACGGCAAAGAAGTCTGGAACCTCTGGAACCACCTGCAAAGAACCCCCGGCGCCTGCACCATAGAAGAAGCCATCGCCGGCATCGTCCACCTCCGCCAACTCCACGTACAAATGGACAATGCTGTGCTGGAAGCCTACGGGTGGGGAGAAAAGGTGGCTTCGGCAAGCTCAGCCACCGGCTCCCCGGGCACTGAGCCTGTCGAAGTGCCGTCCACTCAGCCTGCCAAAACCCTGGCCACTGAGCCTGTCGAAGTGCCACCCCACCAAACACCAATTAACCAAACCCCAATCAACCTGAACCACAACTTCTACGAAATAGACTACCTCCCCGAAAACGACCGCATCCGCTACACCATCCATCCCGACGCCCGCAAGGAAGTCCTCAAGCGCCTGCTCCAACTCAACCACCAACTCTTCGAGCAGGAAGCCCTCGAAGGCCTCCACAAAGAAGAAACCGTAAGGAAATTCTACGAGCAGAAAGGAACAGCCATCCCCGAGGAGGTGAGCAAATGGTTTAGGAAAGGAAAAGAATATAAGAAACCCAAAACCATAAAAGCAAATGTTAATGAGGCAAATATAGGATACGGAAATTTATTTACTGATTAGTAATACTTTTGCATTATGATACGATCCATACACATCAAAAATTTCAAAGCCTGGGCTGATAGCAGAAAAATCAGGCTTGCACCGCTCACCATTTTTTGTGGGAATAACAGTAGCGGAAAATCATCGCTTGCCCAGTTTATGCTTATGCTTAAACAAACGGTTGAATCGTACGACAGGCAAAGAGTATTGCACCTGGGCGATGATAAAGCGATGATTGATCTGGGTACTTACAAAGATTTAATCTTCAATCATGACACAGATCAGCGCCTGGAGTTCTCGTTTGATTTCGATGCCTTGCCGCCCATAAAAGTGGTTGATGCAGTGAAGCAGGAAAACAAAGGTGTTTTCAGTAACCTGTATTTTGAAGCACAAGTATCTTTTGACCGAAAAAATTCAAAAACCCAGTTGGATCAAATGAAATACACATTGTACAATGGAGAAGTTATTTCATTTCTGCTTCAGTTGGATCAGGGTGGGTATCGTCTTGAAAGTGAAAATTATGTGGCTGTACGTCAGAAAGGCCGTGCCTGGAGATTACCTGCTCCGGAGAACTTTTTTGGTTTTCCTGACGAAGCCATTGCTTACTATCAAAATACAGGATTTCTCAACGATTTGTCGCTGGCAATCAAAAACCTGTTTAAAAGCATCTACTATGTAGGGCCGCTGCGTGAACATCCTGAAAGATTCTATCAGTTTTCAGGAGAGGAGCCACCGGATGTTGGTTCAAAAGGCAAACTTGCAATCAACGCCTTGCTTGCTGCCAAAGAAAGGAAAATTGCCCGTGGCTTTAAAGCCCGTGCCGAAACTTTTGAAATGTTGGTAGCAAGGTGGCTAAAACAAATGGGATTGATTGACAGCTTTTCTGTCAGACCTATTTCGGAAGGGCGCAAAGAATATGAGGTAAGAATTAAAATTCAGCCCGGCGCTCCAGAGGTTTTGATTACCGATGTTGGGTTTGGTATTTCGCAGGTATTACCTGTTTTGGTGCAGTGTTTTTATGTACAGCCAGATTCCACCTTATTTTTCGAACAGCCTGAAATTCATTTGCATCCATCAGTTCAGTCGCACCTTGGCGATTTGTTCATCGAGGCCACACAAGCCAGGGAAAAGGGTAAAGACCGCAACATTCAGGTCATCGTAGAATCTCACTCTGAGCACCTAATCAGAAGGATTCAGCGCAGAATTGCCGAAGATGTTATCAAGCCCGAAGATGTGGCACTGTATTTCATTCGCCAGCAAAAGGGCAAAGCTGTCATCGAAGAGATGAACCTTGATATTTTTGGCAATATCACCAACTGGCCCGAAAACTTTTTCGGCAACGATCTTGAAGATTTAGCCGCTATGACAAGGGCTGCAAGAGATAAAAAAAGAAATCAGCAGAATGGATGAATTTGTGGTGGACACCAATGTGCCTCTGATTGCCAGAGGTGAGTCGCATATGTCAACAGATTGTGAGCTGGCTTGTGCCCGGTTCATTGAAAATTTTTTGAGAGGAAGACAAATTTTGGTGATTGACGATGACTTTGAGCTGATTGGCGAATACATGAACCAAATTCCATTGTCGGGTCCTGTTAATTTTGCCAACCGTTTCCTGAAATGGCTATTTGAAAACCAGGGTAATTCACACCGGGTAAAGCAAGTGAAAATCAACCTTTACGACTCCGGATCAAATGAGGAAAATCTTAAAGGCCTATTAGCTATAAATATTGATCCCTCTGATTTAAAGTTTATTGCTGTTGCTTTTGCCAACTTTGGCAAAGCACCCATTGCCGAAGCATCCGACAGCAAATGGATTGGATGGGAAAGAGCACTCCATGACCTGGGTATTAAAGTTGATTTTCTTTGCAAGCGGGAATTAGCTGAGATTTTCCAAAAAAAGATGGGATAGCTTTTTAAATGGATTTACAATGCTAAACTTCCTATGGTAGTAATTCTGTAAACAAGCCTCAAACAAAATGTGTCAATACTAAATCATCAGCAAGGCCTGTATGGGTGCTCACAAGACAGGAATTAGATAAAGATTGATGCGAAGTAAGATAAAGAGAGGCAGTATGTAATTGATTATATGGTTGTTAAACTAAGACAGACGGTTTGTTTTAAGATAGACACAAGACAGTAGATTAGACTATCAAGGCCAATGAAACAGAAATTAGCAAATACGACGAATACCGCCCCCGCCGCTTCTTTCAGGAAGGCGGCTTACCGGCTGGGAAACGGAAGCCCCTGCTGAAAATAAACCTGTTAACAAACACAAGTTGATGAAACTATTTGACAACGAAACAATTTAATAACTGAAGCAATGAGCGAACTTGCCCTGCACTTCATCAAAGAAAAATACGAATTAACGAAGCCAAAGCTATTTTAACCATTGCCGGCTTTCATAAAAATGGTTAATTGACCGGGTATGACTCTTTACAAATACTGACTCATAATTATTAGCAACACTATCTTATGTGTTTTAAATTCAATTCATTATTTAGTAAATCCCGGCCTGATAAGAAATATCCGTTCAGTTCATGCGTTAAAATCGCTGCTTTGAAAACATGACCGGCTTGATGAATGATACCATTAAAGTGTAAATTTGCCGTATGAGTATTGCTAAATTGAAAAATGCTCCTTTAAAGGAGGTGATTTTTGAACTTCACTGGCATGAAGATACGGATGCATTAGGCACACCGTACGATGCTGGTTTTGACCTGGCGCAGGGTAAACTTGCCGATAAACTTAAATTCACTTATCCTGTGCATAAAAAATTGATTCCTGATGGAGTTCCTTTTAAAGTATTCGGCGCTCCCATACATCAATATTGGAAAGCAGAGTTTCAATGGCCTGTAATTCAACATGGACAAGGCATTTTAGCTATTAATGAAAATGAGGTAGGCTATGAATGGGAAAAAACTTACAAGCCTACCGTACTGCACGCGATTGATCTCCTCATTTCAGCATACGATGACCCTCTTAGATTCAACGGCATGATTCTGAAGTACATTGATGCTTATGATGTTGAAGAACTGGAGCCCCTGATATTTGTGAAAGAAAACCTGCAAACAGATCTAAAAACAGGGTATAAACATCCGGGTAATCTCAGGAATTTTAATGTTTCCCAGGTTTTTGAATTGGAGAACGGCTCTTTAATGTATCTGAATATTGCCAATGGAACTAACAATAAAAACAACAAACCATCGATTATCTGGTCAACTACTGTTGAAAAAAGATTCAATTTTACAAACAAAGAAATAGAACCCTGGCTTGAAAGTGCCCATAAAGCAACGTCTGCCATGTTCAAAAACATGCTAAAACCTGAATTTTATGCAAGCCTTGATAGATAATTATACTACTCAGTGCCTGGAAAGCCCTGATATATCAACCGTACCGGAAACCTATAAGTTTAAACACCTCTCCGGGATTTTTACCAATAGTGTGGTTGTTTCTCAACAGAATATTCTTTCACTTAACCAAAGGGTATTTCAACTTTTAGATGAGTTTGAATTGCTTGATGAAAACTGGGATCAGGACGATGCATTAAAGCCATCTGTTAAGGCTATTGTAAATGCGCGTACTATTACCAGAATTCTTAGCAAGCATGGCCAACCAGTTTATCACACTGCTCCCGGCCCAAATGGTGAAATAATGCTTGATATTAGAAACAGAGTGAAAAATAAATCCTTTGAGCTCATATTCTATAACGATCGTACAGTAGCCGTTACTTTTCCTGAAGAAGGCCAGCCTAAGCAAATGTCGTTTTCAACTGATATCCTGCCAGATTTACTTAAATGGTTGAACTCAAAATAGTGCTTGATGGAAAAGCTTTTGCTTGTTAATGCTGAGGAATGGTTGTTTCGCAGAGGTTATTCTACTCCCGAAAAAAAATACATGAATCCTGATGGCACTGCTACTTCAAGGGTTTTCAAATTGAGACCAAAAGATAACGGTAGGCTTTCAGTAGATGTAAAATCACTAACCTCTACTCATCAAGCAATACAAGATCCCAAAAAGTATTTTCTTTTCGAAATTCATAATGCTAAAGTAATTAGTCTTGGTTTGGCAACATTTCATGATCCCCTTCCTGATGGCTCAAACGAAGCCCATGCGTTTATCTCAGGAATGCAACAAGACGATGAAATTACACCCGGACTACTTGCAAAAAATAGCAGAAGGGTTTACTTAAATTAATAAAGCACCATGTTGTACTATTTTGATGGCGTGTTATGACCTGAACATTCATTCCCTGATAATTTTCACTTGCAAAATGAAAAATATCGGATAATTTTCATTTGCAAGGTTATTATTATCTTTGGGGAAAATTTGGAAATCATGGTTAAAATATTGCACAGAAAACTATACTCATCTGTTATACAGCAAATTGAAGAGAAAGAATTTGCAATAATAACCGGCGCGAGGCAAACCGGAAAAACAACAATACTGAAACAGGTCTACGACTTTTTGCAAAAGAACGGAAGGAGCGCATTTTACCTTACACTTGAGGATCCTGATGTATTGTCGCGACTTAATCAACATCCTGAGCATGTTTTTGATTTTGTGATACGGCCGAATGGGGATAAGATATTTTTACTGCTCGATGAAGTTCAGTATCTTGATAAGCCATCGAATTTTCTGAAACTTCTTTTTGACAAGCACCATGAAACGCTGAAAATAATCGCAACAGGCAGCAGCGCATTTTATCTCGATAAGAAATTTACTGATTCGCTTGCAGGTCGAAAGAAGCTATTCGATCTTTTCACGCTTGATTTTGAAGAATTTCTGCATTTCAAAACTGAGGATGAATCACTGAGGATTGAGTTGGATAGGATCAGAACGAACGAAAACTATATCTCGGCAAGGCAAAAAGAGCTGGAAAGTTTTATGAATGAATACATGACTTACGGAGGATATCCGGCAGTTGTTCTGGCTGACAATGAGCAAAAGAAAACCGAAATCCTGAAAGAGTTGACCGGCTCATTTCTCAAGCGCGACATTGCCGAAGCCCAAATTCAGGATCAGGAGAAGTTCTACCGGCTTTTATTGATACTTGCCGATCAAACCGGCTCACTGTTAAACATGAACGAACTCTCACGACTGCTTTCACTATCGGTTACGGCAGTGGAGAATTATATCTTTGTATTGCAGAAGTGTTTCCATATCAGGCTTTTAAAGCCCTTTTACAAGAATATCCGCAAAGAATTAACCAAAATGCCCAAAGTCTATTTCAATGATATGGGGTTCAGAAACGTACTTCTGAAACTTTTCATTCCGGTTGAGCTGAGACTGGACAAGGGAGCACTGATCGAAAATTACGCGGTCATCAGGGCGGTGAGTAAATATGGAAGCGATGCAGTGAGGTTTTGGAGAACAACGGAAGGGAATGAGATTGATATGGTGGTTACCACCACTTTTAATAAGGGGTTGGCCATCGAGGTAAAATATGATGCTCAACATTTTAATCCGTCAAAATACCAGAAATTTGTTGCTTTTTATCCCGGTTACGTTCTGTCGTACCGCGCTTTGAGGGCGGCTGAAAGCCAACATTCGTTGCTGGGGTTTTGAAAGATTGCAAAATGGCCGGTTGGGAAACTAAATGAGGATTTTTCTTCCGGGTAAATTTTTCCCGGGCATCAGCAAGCAATCCAGCTTTAGACTTTACTCATGTCAATCTCAAAGTGTACCGGTTTTTCCATGGTGCTGCAGTGGAGCACGCATTGATCGCAAATGGAAAGTTCGCCACGAAGTCTTTTTTTCACCATGTCGTCAATCCTGATTTTGAGCGGCTCAATGTTGATGTGGTTGATCACTTCGGCGGCGAAGGCGTACATAAGCAGCAGCCTGGCATTGGCTTCACCGATTCCTCTCGATTTGAGATAGAACATGGCGTTTTGGTCTAATTGACCTATGGTGGCGCCATGGCTGCATTTTACATCGTCGGCATAAATCTCGAGAAACGGTTTGGTGTTCACGGTGGCTTTATCAGTGAGCAAAATGTTTTTGTTGTTCTGATAAGCGTTGGTCTTTTGCGCATCGCGCCTAACCATTATGTGGCCGTTGAATACTGCGCTGGCGCTATCATCGAGAATACCCTTGAACAGTTCATTACTCTGGCAATTGGGATATGCATGATCGACAAACACCTGGTTATCCACGTGTTGGGTGCGATCCATCAGGTAAACCCCCATGATGTTGGCTTCGCAGTTTTCGCCGTTGAGCAGCACGTAATTTTCGTTCCTGATCAGCCCGCCATTGAATGTGATGCCATTGGTTGTCAGCCTGGAGTCTCTTTCGAGATTAAAAAACACGGTATTTATAAGGGTTGAGGCATTATTTTTATTTTGGAGTTTGTAGTGATCCAGTGAGGAGTTCCGATCGAGAAAAACTTCGGTTACGGTGTTGGTAAAACTTTGCTGCTGATCAACGGAATCGTCGCATTGAACCAGTTGAAGTTTGGCATTGCGGCCCAGTACAATAAGGTTTCGGTTCTGAATAAATATGCTCTTGTCATGCTGAATAATATTAACCATTTGCATTGGGACATCAACCTGCACATTATCCGGTACATAAATAAACGTTCCGTCGGTGGCAAATGCAGTATTGAGCGCAACCATACTGCTCCTGCTAACGTCAGCAACCGAGCCGAGATATTTGTTAATGATCTCAGGATGGTGCTTTTTGGCTGCATTCAAACTTCCAATGATCACACCCTGGGGTGTAATTTTCACAGATCCGTTTTCTGATACAAACCAACCGTTGAGTTGTGAAATCATGTCGGTAGCCAGGTGCGGGATATTACACTGAAAAATCCGGCTCAGGTCGATGCCGGAACTGAAGGATGGTTTAAAATGATAGCTGTAATCAGCTTCAAGCATTTTTGAAAGATCAGTATCTCTCCATTTCTCCAGTTTGGTTGTGGGAAATCCGGCAGCTTTAAAGGACTCAAGCGACTGTTTACGCTTTAAGATCATCTCAGGTGAATCATTTACAAAAATGACTTTCTGGTTTTCCTCAAACAGTTGGATGATTTTTTCTTTCAATGACTGATGTTTAACTGTGGTTTCCATCGTTAGAAATTTTCTTTTTTAATCCAGTCATAACCTTTGGCCTCGAGCTCAAGCGCCAGTTCCTTTCCGCCTGATTTTACAATTCTTCCGTCATACAGTACATGCACAAAATCGGGAACTATAAAATCGAGCAGGCGTTGATAGTGGGTGATGACGACTGTAGCATTTTCGGGCTTTTTGAGCGAGTTCACACCGTTGGCCACCACTTTAAGGGCGTCAATGTCAAGGCCTGAGTCGGTTTCGTCGAGGATGGCCAGCTCAGGCTGAAGCATGGCCATTTGGAAAATTTCGTTTTTCTTTTTCTCTCCACCCGAAAAGCCTTCATTTACCGATCGGTTGGTCAACTTAGACTGAATGCCTACCAGGTTTTTAGCTTCTTCCATTGTTTTCAGGAACTCGGCAGCCGTGATCGGGTCAAGACCTTTGTAGCTTCTTATTTCGTTGATGGCAGTGCGCATAAAGTTTACGATGCTCACCCCGGGAATTTCCACAGGGTATTGAAATCCAAGAAATATCCCTTCGCGGGCGCGGTCCTCAATGGGCATTTCCCGCAGGTCTTTTCCTTTATAAATAATTTCGCCTTCGGTCACTTCGAACACGTCATCCCGGCCCGCAATCACTGCTGCCAGGGTTGACTTTCCTGTGCCATTCGGCCCCATAATGGCGTGAACTTCACCAGCCTGAACTTCGAGATTCAGTCCTCTTATGATCTCTTTTCCATTTATCGAAACGTGCAAATTCTTAATTGATAGCATTTTTATTGTGATTTAACCCGCAATTGGGAGCATTTAAATTTTTACTTCTTAATTCTTAATCTGTTAATCTTCAATCTCAAATCAAATTATCATTAGCCAACACTGCCTTCAAGGCTAATCGACAGTAGTTTCTGCGCCTCAACTGCAAACTCCATCGGCAATTGCCTGAGTACTTCTCTGGCGTAACCGTTAACGATCAGCCCGATGGCGCTTTCCTCACTGATCCCGCGCTGCTGGCAATAAAACAACTGGTCTTCGGAAATCTTCGAAGTTGTTGCTTCATGCTCTACAATCGACGATCTGTTTTCGTTCTGGATGTAGGGAAACGTATGTGCTCCGCATTTGCTGCCAAGCAGCAGAGAGTCACATTGAGTAAAGTTCCTCGAGTTTTCGGCGCGACGGGAAATTTTTACCAGGCCGCGGTAACTGTTGTTGCTATATCCTGCGGAAATCCCTTTGGAAATGATCGTGCTTTTGGTGTTTTTACCCAAATGGATCATCTTTGAGCCGGTATCGGCCTGTTGGTAATTGTTTGTGACGGCTACCGAGTAAAATTCACCCACTGAGTTGTCGCCCAGAAGAATACAACTTGGGTATTTCCATGTAATTGCCGAGCCGGTCTCCACCTGTGTCCATGAAATTTTGGAGTTGGCGCCACGGCATATCCCTCGTTTAGTCACGAAATTGTAAATTCCGCCTTCTCCTTTTTTGTTCCCCGGGTACCAGTTTTGAACAGTCGAGTATTTCACCTGGGCATCTTTCAATGCAACGATTTCCACCACAGCGGCGTGCAGTTGGTTTTCGTCACGCTGAGGAGCGGTACAGCCTTCCATATAGCTCACATAGCTCTCTTCATCGCCAATGATCAACGTGCGCTCAAACTGACCTGTGTTGGCGGCATTGATCCTGAAATAGGTGGAGAGTTCAACCGGACAACGCACCCCTTTGGGGATATAGCAGAATGATCCGTCGGTGAAAACTGCAGAGTTGAGCGCTGCAAAATAATTGTCAGTATAAGGTACTACCGAACCCATGTATTTTTTTACCAGCTCCGGATGATTTTGTACCGCCTCGCTGAACGAGCAAAAGATAATTCCATGTTTTTCCAAAGTTTTCGAAAAAGTAGTTTTTACCGAAACGCTATCCATTACTGCATCTACTGCCACCCCGCTTAAACGTTTTTGTTCTTCGAGCGAAATGCCAAGCCTGTTGAATGTATCGAGCAATTCTGGGTCAACTTCATCGAGGCTTTGCAACTCCTTCTTCTGTTTTGGAGCTGCATAATAAATAATTTCATTGTAGTCAATCGGCGGAATAGTAAGGTGTGCCCATTCAGGGTTTTTCATCGTCAACCAGTAACGGTAAGCCTTCAGGCGAAACTCAAGCATCCATTCAGGTTCGTTCTTCCTGGAAGAAATAAACCGGATAATGTCTTCATCCAGCCCCTTGGGGGCCATGTCCATCTCAATATCCGTGTAAAAACCATATTTGTATTCACCCGAAGTGACTTGTTCAATGATCTGATTGTCATTACCTGCCATAGTAAAACTTTGATTTGATGAGGTAAATTTGATTTTAAAAATGCAAAAGTAGTATATTTAAGCCCTTGAGTACTCAATTCTTAAACATTTTGCAGAGTAAATGGTTCAGTGGTTGCAGGATGATGTAAATGCTGGATTCCCACAATAAAAAATGGAATTGTTACTTTTACCACCTAATCACAATATGATCATTGATTATGTCAGAAGAAAAGAGTAAAACCCCACTAACCATTGCTGAATTGGGAGAATTTGGTTTGATAGATGTTTTAACAAAAAACCTGAGCCTGACCCGCCCCAATACGGTTGCCGGGGTGGGCGATGATGCCGCTGTGATTGATATTGGTGAAAAATATCTGCTCGTCAGCAAAGACCTGCTGCTCGAAGGCATCCATTTCGACATGACTTACCAGCCACTCCGTCATCTGGGCTATAAAGCAATTACAGTCAACCTTTCGGATATCTGCGCAATGAATGGCACGCCGACGCATGTGCTTGTCGGTATTGGTATTTCGAGCCGTTACACACTTGAGGCCATTGAGGAAATTTATACCGGAATGCGGATGGCTTGCGAAAAATTTAAGGTGGACTTCGTGGGCGGCGATACAACCAGCAGCGTTCAGGGATTGGTTCTTTCAGTAACTGCCATTGGTACCGTGGAAAAAGACCGGGTTGTATATCGCGGGCCTGCACTGCAAAATGAGCTTCTTTGTGTTTCAGGCAACCTGGGTGGAGCTTATGCCGGGTTATTGATCCTGGAACGCGAAAAAGCTGAGTTTAAAGCCAACCCTAACATGCAACCCGATCTACAGGGAAACGAGTATGTGCTTGAACGCTTTCTAAAACCCGAGCCAAGAGAGGACATTGTTCTCCTTTTGCGCGAATTGAAAGTCAAACCCACGGCAATGATTGACATTTCCGACGGACTGGGTTCGGAAATAAAACACATCTGCAAACATTCCGACCTGGGTTGTACAGTTTACGAAGACAAAATCCCGATTGATCAGCAAACCTACGACATTGCCAGGTCTTTCAAAATGGATCCGACCATGTATACGCTTAATGGTGGTGAGGATTACGAATTGCTTTTCACTATCCGGCAGGAGGACTTCGAAAAAATAAAGAATATTCCCGAAATTACTGTAATTGGCCACATGACGGATAAAAATTCCGGAATCAACTTAGTCACCAAATCAGGCGTTTTGGTAGAAATCAAAGCACAAGGCTGGGATCATCTGAAAAAGTGAAAAAACAGGATCAACATAGCAAAACTGTTAAGAACATTGTCCGGACATTACCAGACCAACCTGGCGTTTACCAGTTTTTCGACGACAAAGAGAAAATCATTTATATCGGTAAGGCCAAATCGCTCAAGAAGAGAGTGGCTTCGTACTTTAACAAAGACACAGGCTTGTCGGGAAAAACTTCAGTGATGGTAAAAAAAATCGCTGATATCCGGCACATTGTAGTCAGTTCCGAACTTGATGCCCTGCTGCTCGAAAATAATCTGATTAAAAAATACCAGCCGCGTTACAACGTCAACCTGAAAGATGACAAATCGTTCCCGTGGATTTGTGTAAAAAACGAACGCTTCCCAAGGGTTTTCCCCACGCGAAATATCATCCATGACGGATCTTTCTATTTTGGCCCGTATGCATCGGTTCGCATGATGAATACGCTTCTTGATCTGGTTCGGCAGCTATACAAATTGCGTAATTGTTCATTGAATCTATCCGAAAAAAATATCGAAGCCCGTAAGTTCAGGGTTTGTCTCGAATACCATCTTGGTAACTGCAAAGGCCCATGCGAAGGGTTACAGGAAGCAGAAGAGTACAACGCTTCGATTCTCGAAATCAAGGAAATTCTGAAAGGAAACATCAGTAATGTATTAGG
>JACZJL010000167.1 GCA_014860585.1 Bacteroidales bacterium
TTCAGCAGAACCTGCAATAACCCGCTACACGCTTGGGGAAGATGATCAGGATAATGCGGAGATCAAATCGAATGATATCCCTTTTCTCCACAATAAACCTGATTGATCCGGCATTAGTAAACGAATTAAATCATTGATTTAGGAGTATCATGCAACATTGTAAAGTTGAAAATTGAACCTCAAAAATCTATGCTATTCAATTTTATATCGATCAGCATTAAAGTGGTTGCACCCAAATAACAACGTAGAACAATCAACGAACTTAAAAACACAAATATCATGGGCTTAGCAGAAAAAATAAACGAGGAAATTAAACAAGCAATGCTTGCAAAAGACAAACGCAAACTTGAAGCGCTGAGAGCCATTAAGGCAGCATTGTTACTTATTAAGACAGGAAAAGATACAAGTTCGGACGAGATTCCGAAAAGTGTCGAGTTGCAGATGCTGCAGAAATTGGTGAAACAACGAAAGGAAACAGCACTGATTTATAAGGAACAAAATCGCCCGGAGTTGGCTGAGGAAGAGATTTTTCAGGCCGGAATCATTGAAAAATACCTGCCCGAGCAAATGAGCGCCGATGACCTGAAAAAAATTGTTCAGGATGTTATTGCAGAAGTAGGCGCCACCGGTATCAGGGATATGGGCAAAGTGATGGGACTTGCTTCAAAAAAACTGGCGGGAAAGGCAGATAACAAAGCCATCTCTGAAATTGTAAAACAGGCATTACAAGGTTGATACTGACCAGGAGGGAGGGTCTTTTAGTTTTTATTCGTTTTTTTTGCTTCTCGAACGAGGCTGTCTCAGAAGTCCTACAACTAGATTTCCAACGCTTTTTAACGTTCTGGGTGAAAAAAAGACTTTTGAGACAGCCTCTTCGTTTTTGGTATTTAAAAAATAATTCAATGTCAGAAGATCACGAAAAGCGTCCTTTGCTTAAAATGTTTACCCAGGTTCCACCTTCATACGATTTGGTGAACCGGATACTCACATTCAGAATGGATGAACAATGGCGCAAACAGGCCGCTGCCGAATGTTTGAAGATGAATCCCGAGCATGTTCTCGATCTCTGCACCGGAACGGGGGATCTCGCCCTCAGGCTTAGAAGTTCATCCCAACCACACACCTCGGTTTCTGCTCTTGATTTCAGCCCGCCAATGCTCGAGCGAGCTGAAATGAAAGCACGGAAACGAAACCTCGCCGGTATCAATTTTTATCATGGCGATGTGGCCGATATGCCATTTACCGATGGACAGTTTGACGCTATCGGAATTGCTTTTGCTTTTCGGAATTTGACTTTTCATAATCCTGACAGGGAAAAATTTCTCAGGGAAATTCTCAGGGTGCTCAAACCCGGTGGCCGATTTGTAATCGTCGAAACCAGCCAACCCAAAAATAAACTGATGCAAAAAGCTTTTCATGCCTATATGCGATGGGTTTCGGCGCCAATCGGGGGAATGCTCTCGGGTCACTGGAGTGCTTACCGGTACCTCGCCCATTCAGCCGCCAACTACTGGAACAGTGAAGCGCTTTCCGGATTCCTTGGTAATTCAGGTTTTTCAAAGGTCGATGCTTACCCGCTGATGGGAGGAATTTCGACGCTTTATGTGGCTGTTAAATAATTACTTGCATTTATGGATTTTTATTAAATTTGCCAAATAACTAATTTAATAACTCAAAACCTGCATTGCTATGAAAAAGACATTTATTCTTACACTACTTTTCCTTTTTGGAGTTCTTACTGCTTCTGCTCAAAATACTTATTTCGTTGCCGTATCAGGTCATGTTTACCAGGATTCAGCAATGACCGCAGTCGCTGATCATATTGTGAATGCTCAGGTCATTGGTTCAGGAATGGTTCAGAATGCAACTTTTATTACTGACGACAATGGATTCTACAGTGGCAGTTTTACCGGGTTTTTCGACGGCCTGCTTGAGGTGTCAACAATTGATTGCAATGGTCAGGAAATTGTTTACTCGGTACCATTCTCTCCCGGAAATAATGTTTTCGAGTTTGATTTCTGGATATGTAATCCGGCGCCATTCGATTGTAAAGCTTCATTTATCTACGAAGTGATCCCCGGTAATGTGGCCACATACGTATCTTTCACCGATCTTTCGTTTGGAAACCCTTCAACATGGAACTGGGATTTTGGCGATGGAGTCACTTCCACTATACAGCACCCTACACACACTTACGAATTACCTGGTATTTACCAGGTTTGCCTGACAATCGCAACAGCTGACGGTTCGTGCACAGATGTGTATTGTGATGATATTTACGCCAACGTGATTTTGCCGGAATGCACCAATTGGTTCTGGTACAATCAGTCTTCCGATTATGTTTTCGAGTTTTATGCTGAATCAGATCCTCCGGCAAGTGATTATTTCTGGGATTTTGGAGACGGAACCACAGGAACTGGCCAAACCATTACCCACATGTATGCTCCTAATACAGGAGACGTTTTCATGGTAACCCTGACGTCTCTCAGTTTCAATCCGGCAACCAGCGATTCATGTGTGGCTGTTTCATCTGATATGGTATATATTTACGGATTTCCCCCAAATGACTGTGAGAACTGGTTTTGGTATATGACAACTCCTGCAGGAAGCATCGACTTTTATGGTGAGGCCTTCCCCCCTGCAGAGACCTATGACTGGGATTTTGGTGATGGGACAACAGGCACAGGTCAATCCATTTCGCATCAATACGATCCCAACCTGGGTGATGTATTTATCGTAACCCTTGTCACAACCTCCTATACAGCTAATGGAGAAATCTGTACTGCAGTTTCAGAGCAGGAGGTTTTCATTGGAAACACCCCGGGAGACTGTTTTAACTTCTTCTGGTACGAGGAGATGGGTAACAATGCCATTCAGCTTTTTGGCGAATCATGGCCTGTCCCGGCTGATGTGTATCAATGGACATTCCCTGATGGTACAGTTCAATATGGACAACAAGTACTTTACACTTATGACCCGGCTATGGGAAATGAATTCGTGGTTTGCCTCGACACCTATATTGGGGCTAATACTATTGACAGTTGTTATGCTCAGACGTGCCAGATCATTTATACAGGCGGATGGTCCGGTGGTATCATTTCCGGTACAATTTTTACCGATAACATTCCGGCTGATCAAGCTTTTGCCATGCTTTACCAGATTTCACCAAACGGAACTGAACTTTTTGATTTTCAGATTACTGCGCCGAATACAGGCATCTACTCCTTTCAGTTTGTTCCGCCTGGTGAATATTATGTGGTTGGTTTTCTCAGCCCGGGCTCAACATACTTTAATCACTATTTTCCAACCTATTATGGCGATGCCCTTTACTGGTATGATGCCACAATCATCAATCCCGATGATTCTTCCATGTTTTACAATATCAACCTTATCCCTGTTTCTGGTTCAGGAAATGGAAACGGTACTGTTTCGGGGAATATCACGATTGAATCGAAAGGCGACCCGGGAGCCAATATGCAGGTTGTGCTGATGAATACTGACAATGAGCCACTGTCATTTACATACAGTAATGAATTTGGGGATTACAAATTTGAAAATCTTGCTTACGGAATTTATCATGTAAAAGTCGAAATGGCCGGAGGAGAATGTGAAATTGCCAATGTTGAACTTACTGCTTCCAATCCGGCAGCAATTGTCAACTTTGTAATTGAAGGTTCTCAGATATTCCTCGGCCTGAATGAAACAGTGATCACTTCCGGAATTGCGAATATTTATCCAAATCCGGTTGATAATTTGCTGAATATTGAACTGTTCTCCGAATCTACCGAATCGATTACAATTACCATTAAGGATATACTAGGGAAAGAAATTAAAACACTGCAGCACCTGACCAGCCAGGGTTTACAGTCTATCCAGGTTCCGGTCAGTGAATTAAAGAAGGGTTATTACAACCTCATCATTCATCATTCATCCGGACAAAGATCATCAATGAAATTTCTAAAATAAGTTTTACTTTTTACAGAAAAAGACTGCTTCTACCCGGGGCGATCTTTTTTTTGTCAATAATAGTAGATTCTTATCTGGTTATAACAAACAAAATTCTCAATCTTCAAAAAGACCATGCCTTATAAACTTTAGTCCATTCTTCTTTAATCCTCCCGCCATCTGCCTTGCGGCATTCTCAAGTAATTGCCCGGCATTTCTGATGGACTCTTCCTGAGATATTCTTTTATGGCTGATGGGTAATATTTGGTCAAAACCCTGATGATAAAGAGATTCAAAACCTTCACCAAGAGTTCCGGCGAAGGCAATCACCGGTTTTTGGTATTTTTTGGCTAAAGTGGCAACCCCTTGCGGTGTCTTCCCAAATTGGGTCTGTTCATCAATTTTTCCTTCGCCGGTAATAATCAAATCCGATTTTATTATCTTTTCTTCCAGGCCGATAATCTGGCTTACAACATTGAACCCATTTTCGATTTTGGCATTTGTAAAAGCCATCAATCCTGCACCAAGTCCGCCCGCTGCGCCTGAGCCCGGCATATTTTCGATGTCAATTTTTAATTGCTCTCTTATAATTGCGGCATAGTGCTTCAAATTTTTCTCAAGCAATTCAACATCATCTGGCGAAGCACCTTTTTGAGGTGCATAAATCCTTGATGCTCCATTGTTGCCGGTCAGCGGATTGTTAACATCTGCAGCCACAATCACCTTACAGCTTTTTAACCTTTGATCCAGCCCGGAAAGATCAATTTTAGCCAAGGTGGATAAGCTTTCCCCGCCCTGCCCGATTTCATTCCTGCCTATATCCAAAAATTTTACACCCAGGGCGATGGCCATTCCCGCACCACCATCGTTGGTTGCGCTTCCTCCAATACCAATGATCATCGTGTTACAACCAAGATCCATCGCCGATTTAATGAGCTCGCCAGTGCCATAAGTCGTGGTTTTAAGTGGATTGAGTTCAATGGTTTGCAGCAATTCAATCCCGGAGGCTGCCGCCATTTCGATTACCATAGTTTTTCCATCTCCCAGCATTCCGAAATAGGAACCAACCTTTCTCATCAAAGGGTCATGCACAGTTGTTTTTATTATTTTTCCCGATGTGGCATCCACCAGCGATTGCACCGTCCCTTCGCCACCATCTGCCAAAGGAACTGAAAGTATTTCAACATCCGGAAGCACCTGACGAATGCCATAAGCAATCTTATCAGCTGCCTCTTTCGACGACAATGATTGTTTGAATGAATTAGGGGCAACAAGAATTTTCATGATTCAGCTTAGCGCATAATGGTGACAGACCCTGTTAGGGTTCTTTTGGTTAGTCCCTCAAGCTGGATTTCAAAAACATCGCACACATAAAAATAGACTCCGTCGCTACAGTCCTTGTTGTTTTCCTGGTTTTTACCATCCCACTTAAAACCCGGATCTGTTGTTTCGTAAACAATCCGCCCCCAGCGGTTGAATATCGTTAAGCTTATACTTTCTACCGAGGTGAATGAAAATGCTTTGTAGTAGTCATTATAACCATCTTCATTTGGTGTAAAAACATTAGGAAGCCGATATGTTCCACAAACGGTGATGTCAACGCAAACCATATTACTCATTTCGCTTAGATTACCTGCAGAATCTATTGCAGCCACAGCATAACAACCTGCAATTGAGCTGAGGTTGGTGTGGATAAATTCGGTAGTATTTGCATCCATTACCGAATCAATTTTCACCAATTCCTGGAGTTCAAAAGGAGAAAAGAAGATATAGTATTTTTCGATATCTTCAGGACATTGCGGCGGGTTCGCCCAATTCAATTTATTTTCCACGGTTTCGCAATTCGACAACACATCAAGCACCGGCGGGCATGGAGGGACGTTGTCAGTTGGAGTACCCGAATTGATCTGCGAGAAGTTGATGATAGGAGTAACAATCCCGGGTGCAGAGTATTTCCCGACGCTTTTTATGTAGTAGGTATAATTTGTCCCATTTTCCAATCCGGCGTCCTGGTAAGCATTCTGCAGACTGAATCCTATGGAATCAAATGCAAGCGTTTCAGGGTTTTGTCTGAATACAGTATAAAAATCATTTTGCCAGGGAGCATTCACATTCCAGGTAAGATTCAGTGAACGGTCACTTGGTTCGATGTTCAGAAAAATTGACCGGGCAATCTGCGTGGAACCAATGAAAACCCGGCTGGTGAGTGGCTGACTGTAAAAATCAATACGGTAAATGAAAGTAACATCCCTTGTGTTCAGCCCTTTGTCGATATAAAGCGTATCGTTGATATTTAAGGTGGAATCCACGCTGCTGAAGGCGCCCGGGTTCTCTGCTGTCGCCCGGTTAATGATGTAATGATAAGGCGAAGGGAACTGAATTGTATCCAACTCGGTGGGTTTAGACCAGCCAAGAAAAATCTCACCGGCGCCGTTGCTGGTTACTTCAACAGAAACGTTTGTAATGATAGGTACGTCCTTGTTCAGGCTGGCACATGCCTCGGCAGAGGCAATACTTATGCTCCCGTCAGCAAAAGTGGCCACTAGGATGTAGCAGTAATCAATACCGTGAATCAGTCCGAGGCTGTTGTTGTCATCAATAAATGCAGTATCATTGATTCCCTGGATTGTGGCTATTTTTTCATATCCTGTATAGGTAGGAACCCCAGTTTCACAATGCTCTGGCATAAAACCATAATAGCCGTTGCGCCGGTACAATTCGTACCCAAAACACTGGTTGCAGGTCGCTTTATTCCAACTTACATGAATGGTATTACCGGCAGGTGTTGCAGTAAGGTTATCGGGTGGCGGGCTTATTACCTGAATACTTACTGTTTTGATATCAACAAGCTGAGGGAAATTCATTGTATCCTTTGCAGTAAAAACAACCTGATAAGGCTGTAATTGCAAATGGGAACAAACCGGTGTCCAACTGAAAACCGAACTCACCTCCCCCTGCCCGTAAACAGGCGGAAAACTCGCCGGGCTCTCATTCTGAATGAATGGACCACCAAGTGCACGTAATGTTAACCAGTCGTTGTTTGGATCATTCGCTGTCACATTAAAAGTCAGCGTTTCACCAATTATTACGCAGGTATCAGTTAATGTCCCTATTTGTGGTGGCTGATTGGTGCAGGCAATGATGGTAATTTGCATGTCGCGGGTTACATAGCCAATTCTGACGCCACTCCGCCATTCTTCAATAATAAAAGCAATATTGTATTCGCCCTGCAGCAACGGTTTATCCCATAAAATTGTCCCCGTAATGGAGTCGATTTCGAAAGTGGTTGTTACAGTGGGGTTAATTTCATTTGGTAAAACATAACCAGGTATAGGCAAACCCGATGCACCCCGACAAGCCACCAAATTGTATGAAAGACTGTCGCCATCCACATCATAAGCCACAGGATTATGCAGATAAAGGCTGTTCACACAGCCATTATCTACAGGTGGCGCCAGAAGTTGTACCGAGTTATTGGGGCCAAGAAAAGGATTAATCACCAACTCGGTTTGAAGAAAAAACGGGACATTCACTGAGTTTGGAATGTTGAGCACACCATAGTTCCTGTTAGGGTCTTCAAGGGTGATCAAATACGCTCCCTGGCCTGGAAATGTGTGTATCGCACCTGCATAAACATTTCTACTGATGTTGTTGGGGAGATTGATTTTTTGTGTACGTTGAACCATCGAACTTCCTCCATCACCCCAAAAAATGCGTAATTCCGGACGATCAGCAGGACTGGGAGTGTAGGTGTAAGTCACAATCGTGAATTCGTATTTGAGGTCTGACAGCGCTTTGTAAGTGATCTCGCCTGCCCGCTGATGGGTGGCAAA
The DNA here is from genome assembly GCA_014860585.1 of Bacteroidales bacterium. NCBI lineage: Bacteria > Pseudomonadati > Bacteroidota > Bacteroidia > Bacteroidales > Bacteroidales bacterium. The sequence continues at coordinate 7,779 of JACZJL010000167.1, forward strand.
AACCATTTGGTTAAGAAGTACAATAAAGAATAGGAAAAGTATCTTTTTCATCAACTTGGCACGCCGTTTTAGCGGTTTCAAAAATATTAAAAAACGATGAGTAGTAATTTCTGCTCTTGTAAACATGAATAATTAAAAAAATTAACGCAAAAAAAAGTGGTTCAGATACAAATTTCTTGCTGTGTTGAGTGGTTTTCGTAAATTTGTTGACTTTCCCGAAATCAATGGTTTTGAAGAGTAACTTATGTACGACGCCGACGAACGCAAAGAAATAGTCAAAAGATACCGCGAGCTTTTAAAAAGCTGGAAGCATCGCCGCAACAAGGAGGAAGCCCAGATGGTGCGAAAAGCCTTCAACCTTGCAGTGGAGGCACACAACGGGATGAGGCGCCGCTCTAAAGAGCCGTATGTTTACCATCCGCTTGAAGTAGCGATGATCTGTGCCAAAGACATGCGACTGGATGCCACCTCGATTGCCTGTGCCTTAATTCATGATGTTGTAGAAGATACTGATGTCACACTTGAGGACATTGAACGTATTTTCAATCCAAGAATCGCGACAATTATCAGTGGACTTACCAAAATAAAGGATGTGCTGGACGATGGAACCCGCTCCTTCCAGGCCGAGTACTTCAAACAGATGATCCTGACACTAGTTGAGGATATGCGGGTGATTATGATCAAACTGGCCGACCGCCTGCACAACATGCGCACACTCGAGCACATGAGCCGCGATAAACAACTCAAAATTTCCTCTGAAACTCTCGTCCTGTATGCACCCCTTGCTTACCGGATGGGACTTTACAACATAAAAACCGAACTTGAAGACCTCTCTCTAAAATTTACCGAACCTGAAGTGTATACACATATCCATCAGCAGGTTGAAAACACTGAAAAGGACAGAACAAGATTCATCAATAAATTCATCTATCCCATAAAAAACCTCCTGGTTAAAGAGGATATAAAACATCAGATTCAGGTTCGTACAAAATCGGTGTTCAGCATTTGGCAAAAAATGCAACGTCAGAACATTTCCTTCGATGAAGTGTATGATGTGTTTGCCGTTCGGATTATCCTTGACGTTCCAATTGAACAGGAGCGACTCGAGTGCTGGAAAGTTTATTCGCTGATCACCGAAATCTACAAACCTAAGCACGATCGGCTGCGCGACTGGATTTCGATTCCAAAAGCCAACGGATATTCTGCTTTGCACACAACAGTAATGAGCCATACAGGAAGATGGGTGGAAGTTCAGATTCGCTCTGCCAGGATGCATGAAATCGCTGAATCGGGTTTTGCATCGCATCATTACTATAAAAATATGGCCGATGAGGGGAAAGTTATTGAAAGGTGGCTTAATCATATCCGGGAACAATTTCAAAACCAGGACAATGATGCATTGAGTTTCTTGGACGACTTTAAACTTGATCTTTATTCGGAAGAGATTTACACGTTTAGTCCTAAAGGTGATATGATCAAGTTACCGGTCAACTCATCCGCACTCGATTTTGCCTATGCCATTCACTCCGAAATCGGCAACCGCAGTATTGGCGCCAAAGTCAATCTGGCCCTTGTCCCTTTGAAACACCAGCTCAAAAGCGGCGACCAGGTGGAGATCATCACTTCAAAAGTCCAAAAGCCACAGGCCGAATGGTTGGAGTTTGTGTTAACCTCCCGCGCCAAAAGTTATATTAAAGAGTCGCTGAAGGTGGAGAAAAAAAAGTTCTATAACGACGGGAAAGAAAAACTGAAAGAACTCCACGAAGCTATTGGAGTTGAGTTTAACAGGCAAAACATTAAAAAACTGCAGGATTTTTTTTCCATTGATAGCGTAGTTGATTTGTTTTATGACGTAGCAACCGGAAAAATCGGTCTGACTGAAATGAAAAAATGCTGGAAAATATCTGATAAAAGCCCGTGGTTCATGCCATTTATTCCATTTACAAAAAGTAAACAGACCACTGAAAAAGAAAACCATGAACCTTTAGCCGAGCGAATCAGAAATAAACCGGAAGAAGTAGTTCTCGGCGAATCCATAGATACCGATTATAGAATCGCTAATTGTTGCAATCCCATCGCTGGTGACGACGTGATCGGACTGATCACACCGAAAATGCCGATTCTTATCCACCGGGCAAACTGCAAGATTGCTCAAAGCATGATGTCAAGTTTTGGTAATCGCATCGTTAAAGCAAAATGGAACAAGAAAGATCCGGTGCTTTTTCTGGCAGGAATTAAATTTACAGGAATTGATAAAATCGGGCTGATCTTTCAACTGACCGAAATTATTTCGAATAAATATAAGCTTAAAATAAGGTCGTTCAATCTCACCAGTTCAAATGAGGTTTCCGAAGGTAAAATCATGCTATATGTCCGGGATACGCAAAACCTGAATGACCTGATCAATGAGATCAAAACCATTAAAGAAATCAAAAAAATCAGCCGGATGAACCCGGAATAAAAAAAATCCTTCCGCTTTAAAAAAAAGTAGCTGATGAATAAAAAATTATATTTTTGTCACCTATTAATTTTTATTTTGACTAAATAATAACTTATAGCGGTCAATGCCATGTTTAACGAGATAAAAGAAAGAAATTTTTCTTTCGATGCAATAAAGAAAATCTTTATTGAATACCTCGAACAGAAAAAACACAGAAAAACTCCGGAACGGTTTACGATCCTAAAAGAGATCTATAATACCGACGGGCACTTTGATGTGGAAACACTCTACATCAGGATGAAAAATAACAAATACAGGGTGAGCCGCGCTACACTCTACAATACCATTGAACTTTTGCTCGACTGTGACCTGCTGATTAAGCACAATTTTGGAAGCAATTGCGCCCAATTCGAACGTTCATTCAGATTTAACAAACATGATCACTTTATTTGTATTGACACTGGTGTCGTCAAAGAGTTCTACGATCCCAGGATCACTGAAATTAAAGCCTCAATCGAAAGAGAACTTGGTGTAAAGATCACTCATCATTCTCTCACTTTCTACGGTCAATGCAACGGTCATGAACTGAACCCGGCTGAAAACCAGAATTAGCCAACAGATCATCTTAAAAAAGAAATTTCACGATATCCCCCGGAAACCGGAATTCATAAGAATGAGTTCCGGTTTTTTTGTTTCTCTCCTTCGCTTCAAATCTTAATCCCCCAAAATAAATTTATTTACTTTTATGCCTTCGTTTTTCTTGTTTTTTTCATCATAAATCAAAAATGAATGCCGATGAAAGTTGATGTTTTATTGGGTTTGCAATGGGGCGACGAAGGTAAAGGTAAAATTGTTGATGTACTTTCGCCCGGCTACGATATCATTGCCCGGTTTCAGGGTGGGCCTAATGCAGGCCATACCATCGAATTTGAGGGACTGAAATTTGTGCTTCATACGATCCCTTCAGGGATATTTAACCCGGAAAAGATGAATGTAATTGGCAATGGGGTGATCATTGACCCGGTTGTATTCAGAAAAGAGGTTTCGCAATTACACTCAAAGGCCATTAATCCGCAACAAAACCTTTACATTTCAAAAAAAGCGCACCTGATCCTTCCTGGTCACCGGCTGCTCGATGCCGTGTATGAAGCTTCAAAAGGGAAAGCAATGATCGGTTCAACACTAAAGGGGATTGGTCCTGCTTACACTGACAAAGTTGCCCGGCAGGGAATTCGGTTGGGTGATATTTTCAGTCAGGATTTCAGGCAGAAATACATAAAACTCAGAAATAGCCACCTTCAGATTATAGACACATTCAAGGTTGATATCAGTGCTTTCAAAATTGACGGTTTAGACTTTGAAGCGTATGAAAAAAATTGGTTCGATGCCCTCGAAGAGATGAAAGTCTTTAAGTTTATCGACAGCGAATATTTTATTAACAAGAGCCTGGCCGAGGGGAAACGGGTTCTGGCCGAAGGCGCCCAGGGGTCATTACTCGATATAGATTTTGGTTCCTACCCATATGTAACTTCGTCCAACACCATTATTGCCGGTGTTTGCTCCGGATTGGGGATTCCACCTTCAAGAATCGGTAAGGTTTATGGTGTATTTAAAGCTTACTGCACCAGGGTTGGCAACGGGCCTTTTCCTTCTGAACTTGACGATGAAACAGGTCAAATAATGCGTGACGAAGGCCATGAGTATGGTTCAACCACTGGCAGGCCAAGGCGTTGTGGCTGGCTTGATCTTACCGCCCTCAATTATGCAATTATGCTTAGCGGCGTCACCGACTTGATTATGACCAAAGGGGATGTGCTAAGTCGTTTTGGTTCATTGAAAATTAGCATTAAATATATGAGTGAAGGGAAAGAGGTTGATCAGATCCCATTCGATTGCCATCATCTTACACCGGTTTACAAGGAGGTTGGAGGGTGGAATTGTCCTATCAGTCATATTCTTGATTTCGAACAATTACCAGCAGAATTAAAGCATTACCTAAAATTTATCGAAAAGCAAACAAGCACTCCTGTTTCCATAGTTTCAGTTGGTCCCGACAGGAAGCAAACAATCATCAGGAACTAAAAACCGGGTTACCGGTAGAATCCCTTCACCTGAACATACTTCCAGACCTTTTCAGGAAGCATGTAGCGTACATCCTTCTCTATGCGGATTGACTGACGTATGAATGAAGATGAGATTTCTAGCAATGGAGCATCAATGGTCAAAACCGCAGAATGCCGTTTATACTCAGCAGGGTCAAAACCTGGGCGGGGGTAAATGTAGAAGTGATAATTCTTTAGTAATAGCCTGTAATTCTTCCACCTGTGGAACTCCCTGAATATATCGGTTCCGGCAATAATCACGAATTTACGGTCAGGATGTTCACCCTCTAGCTTTTTTAACGTGTCGATAGTGTATGAAGGGCGTGGCATTCCGAACTCGATATCGCTGGCTCGGAAAACCGGATTGTTCTCAATGGCTATTTTTACCATTTCAAACCTGTCTTGTTCATCAAGTAAATCAACTATCTCTTTCAGAGGATTATGGGGTGAAACCACAAACCACACTTCTTCCAGGTCAGTATACTGTTGCATATAACCTGCTATGATCAGGTGACCGATGTGTATCGGGTTAAATGAACCAAAGAATAAACCTGTTTTTTTCATTTTATCCGTTCATTTTCACGAATTAATGAAATCAGCAATCGCCCGGTATGCTTCAGCAATGGCTTTTTCGATGATATCGTTTGTGATGATCATGTCGAACTGTGGAGCAAAAGTGAGTTCATATTCCGCTTTTTCGATTCGTTTTCTGATGGTCTCATCTGAATCAGTTGAGCGACTACGCAGCCTTTTTTCAAGCTCTTCAATTGATGGTGGCTGGATGAATACAGAAAGGCAAAGATCGGAAAATTGTTTTTTAATGTTCAATCCTCCGATTACATCCACATCAAAAATCACATGTTTACCATTTGCCCAAATCCGTTCAACCTCCGATTTCAGCGTGCCATAATAACTACCGGAGTAAACTTCCTCCCATTCAACAAACTTTCCCTCCCTTATTCTCTCCCTGAATTCTTCAACAGAAAGAAAATAATAATCGACACCTTGTTGCTCATTTACTCTTGGTTGACGGCTGCAGGCTGAAATTGAAAATTCGAGATCCAATCCGGCAGCAAGCATTTGCTTTACGATGGTCGTCTTACCAGAACCTGACGGCGCCGACACCACAATCATTTTTCCTGGTTGCATTACAAAATATTAAAAAGTTGTTCCTTGATTTTTTCCAGTTCATCTTTCATGAGTACCACGAGCTTTTGAATGTTCCAGTCGTTGGCTTTTGATCCAAGTGTATTGATTTCGCGACCGATCTCCTGGATGATGAATGCCAGTTTCTTCCCTCCCGAACCAGGTTCGTCAAGGGTTTGAAGAAAATATTCACAATGGTTTTTCAGCCGGACTTTTTCCTCAGTAATGTCAATTTTTTCGATGTAATAGATGATTTCCTGCTCAAAGCGGTTCTGGTCTATTTTATCTGCATCAAAAGTGCTTTGCAGTTCCTTGCGAAACTTCTCCCTTATTTTTCCTGTACGTTCAATTTCAAAGGGAGTCACCTGGTCGCAAAGACCGGTGATAATGGCAATCCGATTTACAAACTCTGAGTGCAGTTTCTGTCCTTCTTCGCACCGGGATTCATCACATCGTTCAATGGCCAACTTAATCGTATAAACAATCTGATTCCACTTTTCATCGTCCGGAGCATCGGCATCAGGTTGCATTACTTCCGGCATTTTCAATAATGTGGAAAGAATTGACGGATCTTCCTGCTTCAGTCCCAATTCGTTTTGCAAATTCTTGATTTCGTTGTAATACTTTTTTACGATGTTTTTATTGATGAAAATCGTGTCGGGATGTCCCGATTCATCGAAAGAAAGCGTGAAATCAATCTTCCCGCGTTCAAGTCTTTGTGACAATAGTGATCTGATATCCAGTTCTTTGCTCTTGAAACTGGATGGGATTCTCAGCATCGGGTCAAATTGCTTGCTGTTAAGCGTTTTAATTTCGGCAGTGTATTTAATCCCGTTGATTTCCTTTTCGGCTTTACCGTAGCCGGTCATTGATTTAATCATGAAAATTTTTTAGCAAATGTAATTTAAAAGAAATTAGGGTTATCGAAAAGTGAATTTTATGTATCTTTACTCGTTGAAAATCCAATTAAAACTCATCCATTGAAGATCAGCACTGTATTAATCGAGGACGAGCAAAATGCACTTGATCATTTGAAGGCATTATTAGCTGATTTTTGCCCAAATATCGAGTTGGCAGGCACGGCAAATAGTGTTGCATCCGGGGTGGCAATCCTGAGGGAATGCAATCCTCAATTAATTATAGCCGATATTGAGTTGCCTGATGGGACCACGTTTGATATCCTCAATCAAATCCCTGACTTTTCTTTCAATATCATCTTCATTACAGCTCATTCAGAATATGCGATCAAAGCATTTAAAATCAGCGCCATTGATTACCTTTTAAAACCAATTGACATCGACGAGCTGATTGCTGCAACCAATAAGGCTGAAGAACAGATGAGCCATCAATCGCTGGAAGCCAGGATAAAAGCGTTGCTGGGAAACTTATCCAGGGCAGATTATCAGGATAAAAAAATCGTACTGACCTATAATCATGTCTTTCATGTCATCAATATTACAGACATTATCTTTTGTCAATCAGAAGTCAACTATACAAACTTTTATCTGCGTGATAACAGGCAAATCCTATCATCAAAAAATGTATCGGAGTTTGAAGAGATGCTCAATGAGCATGGATTCTTCAGAGCCAATCGTCAATACCTGATCAACGTGAAGCATATCGTTTCGTTCAATAAAACTCCATGCGGGTATGTAAGCATGGTAAATGGCTATGAAATCCCAGTCTCTTTTCGCAGGAGAGATCTTCTTGTTGAACTGATCAGTAAACTATGATCGATATTTAATTAAGCGTCAATCAATCCACCCGGTTACAAAATCTAAGTTTTTATTTGCTAATTCAGAACTAAGTCATATTTTTGCCACCCAATTTTTTTTTCGTTTATTGATCGTAGAGTATTGGGCCTATAGCTCAGTTGGTTAGAGCAACTGACTCATAATCAGTAGGTCCCTGGTTCAAGTCCAGGTGGGCCCACACAAGTAAAATGATAACCCGCCGGACCAGTTTTCAGCGGGTTTCTTTTTTCTGTGACTGTTCCAAAGCATTTAAAGGTTTATAATCACACATATCATAACTTACCATGAATTTTAAACCCGAAAACATTACCAATCTTATCCTCG